>JAXMKZ010000004.1 GCA_034370385.1 Coriobacteriia bacterium | reverse complement strand
CCGGTGTGAGGGTGGAAGACGCGCTGTTCCTGTTTCCAATCACGGGCCATTACCGGCTGTTCTAGCCGAACACCCTACTGGCAGGACAGACTGTCGGCCGTTCGTGTGTGGAGTCAACCTCGACGCTCAAGACCAAGGCCTAGTCTGGGCGGGCGGTGCTCGCAACGCCATGACCGTGCGTAGGCGCTCTCAGCCCACAGTCTAGAGCTCAATCCAATGCACGGCCTTAATGTCGAGACACGCCGCCGCCGCCTCTACGGTCCCCCGAACCTCTGGGTCACGGTAGGGCCCGCCCGCCTTCAGAAGTACCGCGACCGATTGGTCGGCGCCCACTTCTCTCGCTCGCTCGAACACCGTCACTAGTATCGTCTTCCATTCGGCCGCAGGTCCCCACGCCACCTGTCGACCATCGGTAGTCAGTGCTCCGTGGGGTTTCTCGAACCGGGAGGCCAGTGAGACCGCATCATCGCCAAAAGCTATCCGAAGAGGTCTTGTGGCGTCGCAGGTTCTGTTTCGCGTGTACCCCTTGAGAACTGTGTCCTTCAGGTAGACGCGAACCCTGTTCTCGTCCATGTAGCGCACGAGGACCTGGCCGATGTCGTTGTCGCGCACCCAGTCGCCGTATACGCGAGTCTTGTCGGCCGCAGGTAGATCGATCCAGCCCACGGCGTCTGCTCGGCTCCAGACGACCTCGCGAATACGCTGGCGAATAGCTGCTGGCACCACTATTGGATTGCACCTCCCGCAGGGATACTCGGGAATTCCAGGTCCGGCATGATCAGATCGGGGTCGCCCTCGCGAGCAAAGAGCGATGCTTGGTCCAACATCCACTCTCGCATGAATGCCCCCGCACTCTGATCCGCGAATGAGACGAGCCGGGGGCCCAGCCCGAGTTTCTCCACTTGGCCGGATCGCGTCGACGAATCGAGATCGACGACGGCTGCCACTCGACGCAGATCGGACACGAAGTCCAGGACGATGACCTTGTCCTTATCAGCGCTGACTCGTAGGCCGCGGCCGATCTGTTGAACGAAGATGCGCCGACTGTGCGTCACGCGCATGAATGCAACCAGGTCAACATCCGGCACGTCCATCCCCTCGTTGAACAGGTCGACTGTGGCGAGGATGTCCGTGTGGCCCGCCCGGAAACGAGCGAGAACTACTTCACGCTCTCGTGGCAGAGTCGCAGCGGACAGGGACTCAGCCCGTAGACCGTAGGTGCGCAGGACGCCAGCGAAGTACTCCGCGTGCTCGATCGACTTGCTGAACACCAGCCCAGATCGTCGCGCCTCGTTTCTGAAGCAGTTGACGATCGCCTGGGCAGCCTGTTCATCGCGAGTTGGTATCAGGAGTTTCGAATTCAGCTGCTTCACGGAGTAGTGATGCGCCGACGCCTGTTGCACGAACTCCCAGTCGATGTCGTCCGCCAACAGCCGATAGTCAACCTCGCAAAGGAATCCCCTGCTCAGGCCCTCAGCAATGTCAATGCGGACAACCGGGGCGCCGAAGACCCGCTCGATTTCGAAGCCGTCCCCTCTCCATGGCGTCGCCGTCACCCCGACGAGCAGGGGCGGGTCCAGAGCGGCGATGAGATCTCGGTACTCGTTCTCGCCGACGTGGTGAGCCTCATCCACGAGTACCATGTCGATGTCCGGGATTCTGGCTATGCGCCGAATCAGGCTCTGCCAGGTTGCGAAGATCACACCGTTCCAGTGGGCGGGCTCCTCACCGTCACACAGCTGGTGTGTTGGAACCGTCTTTGGAAGCTGGTACCAGAAGCTCCGGTGCAGTTGATCAACGAGTGGCCGGGTATGAGCCAGAACCAAGACCCGGCCATGCGGTAGGCGCCCTTCTGCAGTGAGTTCGGCGACAAGGGCGGCCATGACCACGGTCTTGCCCAGGCCGGTCGCGAGCACGGCTAGGGCCCGCCCCGTGTCGACGAGCGATTCATAGGCCTGCGAGCACGCTTCGGTCTGGTACGTGCGGAGTTCTCTGCGCGCAGGGGCGTACTGCTGCGCTCGCCTGGCCAGTTCCAGAAGGGTCGTTGGCTCGAGCACCTCAACCTTGAGGCCCGCACGTCTGTAGCGCTCCACTTCGTCGCGCATTGCATCCGAGGGGGGACGAGAAACGGCGACGGCAAGCCGGTCGGCGCCGTAGAACCGGCCCGCCTCAACAATCTCAGTGACCGCCGAGCTTGGCGGGCTTGATCCACTCGTGTACTTGCACTGGACAATCCAGAGCTGACCGTTACGGACGGCGAGCACGTCTGCCCCATGGTCGCCGCTTCCCCCGACAACCCGCACGTCCTCAAACCCGCTCGCGAGCAGGACCCGTGCGACGTCGCGCTCGAACGCCTGCCAGGGTCCGTAAAGTAGTCGCCGCTCGTCCAGAAATGGCGTGTCCGTCACGATTGTCCCTCAACTGCGGACGCCGAGAGCAGTTCGAGCGCCAGGGCCGCCCTCAAGAGGCGACTTCGAGGCTCCAAAGCGAGGTCTGCAGGATCACGTTCGACGAGCCAAGCCGCGTCCTCGAGCAGGCTGCGAAAGTGGACAAGGACTCGTCGCCTCGCGTGATCCGTGGCGGCCGCCGAGCCGTAGTCGAGTGTCTCGTACGGCAGATCCCAGCACTTCCCATCGAAGAATAGGTCGGGGTGGTTGCTCACCGTCCGAATGAGGACGTCTCGCGGAGAGTACTCCAGGAACCGGCCACTGCCGATCGCGGCTTGCGGGTTAGGCGCGGCGCGCACCGCCATTGCCGCCTGAACCTGCTCCTTTTCTGAAGCGCTCAGCTCCTCGAACAGTGTCACACCAACGGTCTCGTCGTCCGAGACCACACAACGAGCCACCGATGTGAGTAGGTTGCTCGCTTCACCGGACAACGAGATCGGATCAAGCAGTGTGCGCGTAGCGTAGCGAGATCGAAGTGAAGCGAGTCCAGCCGCGAAGCCGGCATCTCCCGAGCGATCGAAGTCGGCGGCAGACCAGGCGAGCTGGGCCAGGAGGGCGTCAAGCGGAGTGAGAGTGGCCGAGCGAAAGACGGTCGCGCGGGGGTCAAACAGGAAGGTGTAGTCGGCCGCGCTGTCACGACGGAGCGTCCAGGGCGCCGGCGCGGGCAAGTCGGCGTCCCTTGGGCTCACCTCGAATGCCGACACTCGCCAGCGCTGCTGGCTGATCTCGTCTGCGTACTCCTGCGAGAGCGAGGGAACCGCGATGCGTTGGGGTGCGGCCTCAGTCGGATCGAGTGACGGTCCGTCTTCGGCGACGAAATCGACCGAGCCGCCGGCGATTTCGTCGACCAGGGCGCTCACTTGCTCAATCCCGGCTTCGGTGTGATCTCCCTCGAGCAAAGCGAGGTCTTGTTCTTCGACCAAGTCCCACCACTTCTGGTCGGACTGGAAATCCGCGTCACCGTCGTAGAAGCGTTTTGCGTATTCCTCAGCCTTGTCGTTGTCCTCAACCGCGAGCAGGCGCTTCCATGCGAGCGCGACTTTCGGTTTTGGGGTGGATCGGCGAAACGCCTGAAACAGCCGAAATAGGGGTGAGGTGTTCTCTCCAAACCCCAGCTCTTGGGCGAGTTTCGGGCGGAGCGGCCCAAGGCCACGAACTGCAAGAATCATCTCGTCCCAAGCGGGATCATTTCTGTCGAATCGGTCTTTCGAATAGCTCACCCGGGCGTGATCAATGTGAATCTCGCCGACCAGGCGACCGCGGCGCCGTGGGTCGTCCGTGTACTCGTTCTCTGGAACGCCGTCTTCGTTCTCCCAGTAGAACAGGTCTTTATTCGCTATCTCAATCTTGCGACCGTTCCTTATGAAGTCGATTCCGAAGTCGCTCGTATGGAGGTAGCGTTGAACTCCGAGCCAGCCGCGAATCTGGCGTCGCCGCATGACGACATTGTCGGACAGGCCGCAGTCAGGGCAGGGCGCGTCCGGAGCGGGCAGCCACTTCCAGCAGTTGATGCAGTAGGGTCGCTCGCCGAGGTCCCTTTCGACCATCTGGAAAGCCTCAAGCTCCCGCCCGCTCGGAAAACTAACCACCCGCGGGTCGCTGTTTCTCGGATCGCCCCATACGCAGTGGATACGTGGGCGGAGCCGTGGGTTATTCACCTGAAGTGTGAAGCTGACTGGGTCGCCGTCATCGCGGAGCATCGCCGAGTAGACCCTCGCCAACTCCTTGGAGACCTTGGATCGATTCGCTTGCTTGGCAAACCATGCCAGCTGATCGGACTTCAGCCGCGCGATGCGAATCTCGGTGCCGGTTTCTACAGGGTCGTTCTTCGGGCGGCTGAGGGGCGGCGTCGTGTATGTGCCCTGCTGAACAAGCTTGTCCAGGTCGATTTCGAGGCCGAGCCAGTCGGACTGACCCGCCTGGGTGGTCCATACCTGGGTGACTGTGCCGAGCCTTGCGGTCGCGATGTTGAATCCCATTCCAAAAAGGCCCAGATTGTCGAGCGGGTCGTTGCTCGACCAACCGGCGCTGACGGCCGACTGCAGGGTCTCGGCGCTCATGCCTGGTCCGTTGTCTCTCACCGTGACAACCGACAATGGGTTTTCGGATGTTGGCAGATTGACCACCACTTGTGGCTGGTCCGTCGGTGCGCCCTCCCGGATCGCGTGGATGAACGCATCAACGGAGTTATCTATGAGTTCGGCCACACATCGCCACTGATCGAGGTTGATCTCGCCCAGCATTCGCAAGACCCGTGGGTGCGGCACGAATGAAAAGTCAGCGCTCAAGGGAGTCCTCCTTCGTTTGAGTGACAAGCATGATGCTCCGGCCCACGGCCTCGGCGAGCAGGCACGGGACGGCGTTGCCTATTTGCCTCGTGACGGAGCTTCGTCGACCTTCAAACAGGTGGTGTCGCGGGAACGACTGCAGACAGGCCGCTTCGCGTAGCGTGAAGTACCGAACTCGTCCGTTGGGCATTAGCAGCATGTTCTCCCCTCCCGGAACCCCATGCACTCCCGCCTTGATTGTCTTTGAGGGCCAATCGTATGGGCTGCCGCTATGCCCATGATACGAGCGAGCACCGCCAATCTCCCAATGGTTGAAGCGCGCGTCCGCCTCGCAAGCGGCGGCCCCCCACAGATCGCCGATTTCGTCTCGCACTGTTCGCCAGCGTAGCAGCCCGCTGTCCTCGGATGTCCGCGAATGACGCCTCGGCGCGATCCAGTGCTTGGGTCGACGCATCCCATGTTCAGACCAGTAGGACCCGTCACCCTGCGCCAGCACGAGGCTGGAACGGGAATAGGTTGGCGGAGGCGGCTGGAAGGCCGGGAGTCCAGCACGGACTGCAACTATGAAAGCACGCTCCCGCGTCTGCGCTACACCGTAATCCGCAGCGTTGAGGACGAATGGCTCGGCGACGGCATACTCACGTTCGGACGCTTTGAGTCGCACCAGCCTGGCGTTGTGGGCTGTCCATGTCTCGCCCGTGACCGGCGGGAAGGAGGGGTATCTCAGCTGCAGTAGTACGTAGTCCAAGAACTGCCTGAATGCAGGCCTCATCAAACCCTTCACGTTCTCAACGAGGACTACCTGCGGGCGCGTGAGTCTGACGGCCTCCAAGACATCGGGGAAGAGGTTGCGCGCATCTCGATCCGCGAGATGGTTTCCCCCTAAACTAAAGGGCTGGCACGGAGCGCCCGCTGCGAGCAGCCTCACGCGCCCTCGAAACTCACCCAGAGTCGCCTCTCGCACGTCTCCTGGGACAACTACTCCGTCGAGCGTGGGTTCGTGTGAGGCGATGTTGACGGCGAGTGTCCGGCAGGCCGCTGGGTCAATCTCGTATAGACGGCATCCAGTGAACCCGGCCCTTTGGAGCCCGATAGCGAGACCGCCAGCCCCGGCGAATAGCTCGAGATCGAGCATAGCAGTCGCACTCACTCGCGGACCTGTCCACTTGAATGGAAGGTTGACGGCTGATCGAGAAAGTCGCGTAGCCGCTCGCGAGTCTCATCCATGTTTCGCAGCTGGCACTCCCAGACAGCAAGCACTCTCCAGCCGAGTTCCTTCAGGTCCAGCAACGCCCGCTCATCTCTCTTCTGATTCGCTTCCAGCTTCGGGACCCAGAACTCCTGCCGTGCCTTGGGGGTTCGGGCGAGTGGGCAGTTGTCGTGGCGATGCCAGAAGCATCCATGCGCCATGATCACCGCTCGTCGCGAGGGGAACACGAGATCTGGGGACCCGGGAAGGCTCCGAACGTGAGGCCGGTAGCGGTAACCCATCGCGTGGACGGTTCGACGCACGATCATCTCAGGCCGGGTACCCTTCGATCTCACGAGGGACATCTGCCTGCTGCGCTGTTCTGGGGTAAGACTATCCATTGGGTGTCTAGAAATACAGCGACGCAACGCGGCCTGCCGCGCCGGCAAGGTCGGTTGGGTCTTCGGCCGAGTGCAAGTACTTGTGACAGGTGGGGCAAACGGGAACTGATGCGAGTTCGATACTCGCAGGGTCCATGTACTTCGCCTGCTGATCAAGGTCTAGTGCGCAATGAGCCTCAATGATCTCGACACCCGCCTGCCCGTAAACATAGCGCAGGTCAACCGAGCAGAGTGAGCATCGTGTGTCGCCCCGCGCGCGCGTGATAGCGGACAGGTTCCTATCTGCGGCCCAGTGTAGGCGTCGCATCGAGTAGTCCGCGCCGGAGCGCGAGAGATCCGCAGAATTCAGTGACAATGGTCCCGAGTACGCGATCGGCCCCTCGAGGATCAGTCGGTCGTACAAGCGAAGGAAGCTGCGGTAGTCCGCAACAAGCGACCGCTCGTCAGGAAGCCAGTCGACCTCGTACTTGATCGCCGCAATGCTTCCTTGCTCGTACTGTTCAGATCTCCAGTTGCGGTGCGCGACTCGCAGGTCAATGGCGCCGGCAAGAACATAGACCGGTTCGACTGACTGCAGGAAGGCCGCCGATACAGCGGCTTGCGATCTAAGCACTTGGCTCGCGACAGATGTCCCGTAAGCGTCCACCAAGTCAGTGACGCCCTGGTGGATGCTGAGATACACGAGCTTCATGTCGTGAGAGAACAGATAGACGATGTAGAACCCACGCTTCGGTGATGACGTGACTATGGGATCAAGTACGGCGACCCATGGGCAGTCGGCCCATCGGCCCTTTCCGGGGGATCCAAGATAGCGGTAGCGCTCGCGCCGTGGCGTTATCGCCCCGAGCGCGTCTGGCAACTCATGCCGAAGGTAGGAGGCCATCGGGTGCCCAGTGAAGGGCTGCTGCTTGGCGGCTACGTACTTTGACGTAACAGCCAGTATGGCGTTGCGTAGCAATTGCCCTACCTCCGACTCATCGAGGCATCGCTGCTCATGTGGTGCCGCAGCACCACGGATGGAAGACCAGTGTAGCGTGGTGGTTCGAAATGTCGCGGACTCCATCCATATCGAGGTTTCGCGTCGAAGTCGGGAGACTCGCCGCGAGCGAGTACATACATCGCTGGCGGGAATCGAGTGAAGCGCCCCGACGAATCACGCTGGGCTCCATAAGAATGGACTGGTCCGGGGCGTTCAGCTGGCCTAACACCGACATCACTCTCGCCTCAATCACCCCTTCGGGTTCTCAGCCCGACGGGTTGTGTCCAGGTTTCCGGTAAGACCCTGGTAAGAGCGTCCCCCCATACTCCTGAGTGCGCGCGTGGATGTGCGCGGGCCGAAAGGAGGTGGCTTCATGGGCGACGACTTGAACCGAGCGACCACGGGGGACGCAGCGCTGTTCGGCGATGTCGCGGGCCTCATCGACGGCGCGCGTCAGCGAGTAGCAGTTTCGGTCAACAGCGAACTCGTGATGCTGTACTGGAGCGTCGGCAAGCGGGTCCGCGAGGAGGTTCTGGGCGGGGAGCGAGCGGAATACGGGCAGCAGGTGGTGAAGCGACTCGCGGAGCAGCTGACTGAGCGCTACGGGCGAGGGTGGAGTCGGTGGAACCTAGAGCGGATGATGCGCTTCGCCGAATGGCTACCGGACGGAGAGAAATGTGCGCCACTGGCGCACGAATTGACCTGGACGAACATCACCGAGCTACTTGCCGTCTCTGATCAGCGAAAACGAGACTTCTATCTTGCATTCTGCGTGAACGAACGCTGGTCGAAGCGCACTCTCCGCACGAAGATCGCGGGCAAGTTGTATGAGCGGACGGTCGCCGCTCGAGGTTCGGCCGATGAGCTCGAGGCCGACCTCGCTGCCATGTCGTCCACCGGCACCGTCGAGCCGACTCTGGCCTTCCGCGACCCCTACGTGCTCGACTTCCTCGGCCTAGCACCGGAGCACAGCGAGGCCGATCTCGAACGCGCGATTCTCGACGAGATGCAGCGCTTCCTGCTCGAGTTGGGCGTCGGGTTCGCATTCGTGGAGCGGCAGAAGCGCATGACCGTCGACGGTCGTGACTATCGGCTCGACCTGCTGCTCTACCACATCACCATGCGCTGCTACGTCGCGCTTGAACTGAAGACGCGGCCCCTCGCGCCGGGCGACTACGGGCAGATGATGCTGTATCTGCGCTGGCTCGATCGCCACCAGCGGCACGAAGGGGATGCAGCACCGATCGGCCTGATCCTGTGCACGGAGAAGGGGCCGGAGCAGGTGGCGTTGCTGGGATTGGACTCCGGCGAGGTGCGGGCGGCGCAGTACGTGACAGATGAAGTGCGGGCGGGACTCGAGCGGATCGCTGCGCGAGCGAAGGAGCTGAAGGCCTGATCGAGGTGCTGCGGGCTGGCGAAGGAGTCGGAGGCCGATGTGCTACACGTCGGGGGGCTCGTGTCTCCCGGGTTCTCAGCCCGACTTCGCCGCCGTGCGTTCAGCGTTTGCGCCAGGACGTGAAGCCGAGCCCTGCGAATCGCAAGCGGCTTCGAGGTAGTCGACCAGTTCGTAGGCGCGTTGAAGTGAGAGTTTGCTGGGGTTGCCTTGGCTCAGGAACGCGTGGAGGTTTCCTTGATTCAGCCCCAGATCCTTCGCCATCCGATATCGGCTCACGTGTCTCGTCGTTTCGAGTGCCAGCGCCCTTTTCCGCGCCGCGAGCTTGAGCCGTTCGTCCCTCGCGTGGGCGTCCCTGCGGGCAACGTAGCTCTGCCACACCTTCAAGTACTCGGGTCTCAGGTCTGAGTCCTCTCGGGACAGCGACTCCTCTAGCCGGCCCTCTTGCTCGAGACAGGTGAGCAACCGCAACTCCGCCTGCACCCGCTCGTCGTCAGCCAGCAGTGTCGAAAGCCTTTCGCTCGTTTCGTTCTTGACGGCCCAAAGGACGAGCGGCTCACGAAGACGCTTGTTCGAATCGAGTAGCGGAGCGAGCTGGGCCAAGGAAGTCGTCCTGCGACCGGACAGGTGCCCTACATATGCCTCGAGAAAGCCCTTGAAGGTCAACGGTCGCACGGTGAGCACTCCTTCCTGTACTGCTCGTAGCTGATCTTGAATTCTTCGTGGCGCCGC
The DNA here is from genome assembly GCA_034370385.1 of Coriobacteriia bacterium. Lineage (NCBI taxonomy): Bacteria > Bacillati > Actinomycetota > Coriobacteriia > Coriobacteriia bacterium. Next base: position 168,744 of record JAXMKZ010000004.1, on the reverse strand, counting down.
TCGATGAAGACCTGCCGCCCCATCTCTTGGGCCAGCTCGTCCAGGCGTTCCCAGTCCAGCATCCGGAGCACTCCCGGATCTCGGATGTCCTCAGCGTCCTGGTCCCGCGGCGAGTGCAACTTGGCAATCACCACATCTTCGAGTGAAGCAGCGAAGCACTGAACCGCCTTCGTATCCGCGTCGATCGGTTGGATGCGGTCCTCGAAGCTGTATGCGAACTCGTCCTCGTATGCCTTCGCCTTGCCGTTGATGTCGTACTGCTCCATCAACTCGCGCAGCTCGGGCGGGAAGCTGAGCGCATCCAAGTCGGAGGTTGATCTGGAGATGCATCCCATCAGAACGAGTGCGCCGCCGCCGACGATGATCAGACGGAATGAACGCCCAGGGTGAAGGAGGCAGACAGCCCGGTCGAAGTCCTCCAGGCGCCTGCGCAGTTCCTCTGGTCCCATGTCCAATACGCCAGTCATCAGGCCTCCAAGCGATGTTCAAGAATACTATTCCTCAATTCCCGCGGAAATGCAACGCTACGGGTAGGTGCAGACGCCTAACGCCGCGGCCGCGACCCGCCCACCCTCTGGGTTCTGGACCCTACGGGTGCCACCGCGGCGCTGAAGACCGCGTGCGGCCCGCCATGATGATTGTCGCTGGCGTTGTGTGCCCGGGTGCGCCGCCGGGCAGGATCGCCGCTGAACCTCGGCCGAAATCGCACGGCCAATGACTCACGCGCTATTGACGACTACATACAGATAGTCATAATGACTACGTAAATATAGTCATGGAAATGGAATCGGCATGTCGCTCGTCTCTGGTGTCGACATAGAAGTGCTCTTCGTGGCCTTGGCCGCGGAGTTGCGACGACTGGATGCGGGGCCTATTGAGATCTGCGTTATCGGTGGATCTGCGCTGGCTGCCGCCGGATTCGTCGAGCGCCCGACGAAAGACATCGATGTTGTCGCTGTTCGAGAGGGTTCATTTCGCCGGGAGAATCGACCAGATCTGCTTCAAGACGTATGCCGCGGCAGACTCCGCGGGACGTCACCTCACCGATCTCATCGCGCTTGCCCCGACGTCGGTCGAGATGGAGTTCGCCGCGAGCTGGGTCACAACTCAGGACGATTCGGAGGGCTTCGGTTCTCAGCTGACTGAGCTGATCGACTACCTCGAGGAGAGGCGCGCAGATGGAACGCTCTAGAGATGATCTTCGCACGTCGGCGCTGGGTCTCCTGTGGGCGCAGTGGACCGAGATCGGTGTTGCAGGAACGGTCGGAAGTGGCCGTACTGTGGTCGACCCCGAGGCGATGCTAGTGGCGACGCTGTCTTTCGGGCGCCAGGACCCGCGGCTGTTCGACGAAGTGCTCGATTGGCTGCTGCTCAACGGCCGTCTTCTCGACGTGACGCGACTCCGACGGATTCTGAAGTCGGCTTCCGCCGAGGTCCAAGATCTCGCAGCAGTCATGATCGAGTTGCTGCAGACCAGGGTTGAGGGGTCGAAGTGGAATCCGCTGTCGGAGATGTGGCACGCTCGCGAGTCACGAGCGGCGTACGCCCCCTCCGCACTATTCCGTGATAGCAGCGGCGACCAAATGCCGTCCTTCGGCGAGACGGACCCGTTCTTCGCGGAGCGGGGCTACGTTCGGCCACCGCTTGCGTTGCGGGGCATGTCGACGCATCCCAGAACTGATCTGTCAGCCTCGTCGCGCTTCGCCGCCCGCGCGCTCTGTGGCATCGGCGTGCGAGCTGAGACGCTCCTGTACCTGTGGACGCATGAAACCGCGCATGGGCGGCTGATCGCATCGCGCACCGCCTACTCACAGCGCCAGGTCGCAGAGTATCTCGCTGGACTCGCGGAGGCGGGGTTCGCGCAGCGGTACGAAGTCGGGCGAAGCGTGCAGTACCGCCTGGTACCTGAGGCGCAGTGGGCGCCGGCGGGCGGCTCCGCGTATGTGGACTGGATGAGTGCGTTCGGGGCGCTGGAAGCGCTTCACGCTGGCGTTGATCTTGCGGCCCGAGCGGAGAGCGCGTATGAGGCTTCAGTCGCTGTGCGCTCGGCACTTCGAGAACTGGCCGCAGCACTCCCCATCGAGGGCATGGATATACCGCTGCCAACGGTAGACGCGTTTCCGGGCGAGGCCGTCTTGGAGCACGCAACTCAGGTCGTTGACGGAGCGTGCAAGGTGCTGCGGGAGTACTCGGCGCGATAGGGCGCGTGGGTGCGGCACGGCCGGTGTTACGCGCTCCACATGGCAGCATGATGTGGATTCCGGTCGAAGTCGAACACAGTGACGGCGGCGCGCCTGTTGAGCATGCTCCAGTCCGCGGTGGACCACCCCGAGATCTCAATTGTCGCGACACTGTCGCGACAATTGGGCTGGAGTCTCTTCAGCGAGCTATTGAGCATCGCCGAGCTGGGAAGACGCGACTTCTACGCGGTCTTCGCCGCCCACGAGCACTGAAGCGTACGCACTCTGCGCGCCGAAATCGTCGGCAAGCTGTACGAGCGAACGGCGGCCGTTTCGAGCGCCAAACTAGACTCGCGGATGCTGCCTACCTTACGAGCCGATGTCAGACGGCGGTGGTAGTTTGGTTGACAAATGGGCGTATAGTCTTATGAATCGTCAACCGAAGGGGGTGCACCCGTGAGTCTAGGCAGCCGAATCCGCCAGTTCCGTACCGCGCGCGGCTACTCACTGGACGACCTCGCAAGTCGCATGGATCCCTCGGTTTCGAAGCAGGCGCTATCGAAGTACGAGAAGGGCGACGCCACTCCTCGCCCGACTGTTCTGCTATCGCTTGCCAGTGCGCTCGGCGTACGCGCCAGTCAGCTGGCCTCTGAGCCGGAGTACGACTTCAGGCCGGTTGCGTTCCGGGCGCTTGCGACACTGCCGCAAAGGGAGCGGGAGTCGATCGAGAACACGGTGATCATCGAGCTTGAGCGAAGGCTGTCCCTGGGCGACCGGCTGGGACTGGACATGACGTTTCCGTTCGAGGGCGCATGCACGGAGGTGTCCCAGATCGCAGACGCGGAACTGGCAGCAGCGCAGCTTCGGGCCGTGTGGGGCCTTGGAGACGCACCCATCGCCAGTGTCGTCGATTCGGTCGAGGCGCACGGAGGACACCTTATCGAGGTCGATACTCCGAGGAAGTTCGACGGGCTCGCAATCATCGCACTAGAGGACGAGATGCCCGTTGCCTGTGGCATCGCGACCCGTCTCCAAGTCACCCGTTCGCGGCAGCGCATGAGCATTGCGCACGAGGCGGGACACCTGGCCATGGACGTAGCCGATGGCGTGGACGAAGAGAAGGCCGCAAAGAGGTTCGCAGGCGCGTTTCTCTACCCCGAACAGGCGGTTCGGGACGAGTTCGGATCCATACGCACCCGAATCACGATGGCGGAGCTTCTCGCAGCGAAGGCCAGGTGGGGCATCAGTATGCAGGGGGTGCTGTACCGGCTGCATGACCTTGATGTACTCGATGACGCCGGCTACTCCTGGTGGTGCATGTACGTGAACCGCGCCGGCTGGCGAAACGTGGAGCCTGCGGAAGAGCCCAAAGAGCGCTCGACATGGAACGAGACCCACGCAAGGCGCGCGGAGGCAGAGGGCCTGATCGCACGCGAGACGATGATCGAGTACATCCCGAGCGCGGCTGCAGAACCGTGGCATGCGGGACTGGATCGGCGTGCTCTGATGGCGCTTCCTCGCGAGGAGCGCAACGCGATCATCCGGGCCCAGGTGGAATCGATTTCCGCAGAGTACAACCGCGAAATCGACCATGAATGGCTCGATGCCGATCTCGGCGAGTGGGACCATGAAGAAGACGAGTAGCGCCGACCCGAGGCAGGGCGAGATCCGGTGGGCAGACATGGAGCCCATCAGAGGTCAGGAGCTCAACAAGACAAGGCCGGTCCTCGTCCTCTCCGGGGATTCCTACAGGGCCCTCGCGCTGAGGCTGGTCGCACCGATCACCGGGTTGACGCCGGCGAAGTCGGGCAAGACGTGGCTCGTGCCTTTGCACTCGAGTGCTGAAACCGGGCTGGCGAAAGAGTCGGTAGCTGACGTGCTGCAGGTGAGGGCGCTCTCGCTGGGACGATTCGACAAGCAGTTGGGGAGGGCCAGCGCCGCTGACCTGGAAGAGGTGGTTGCCGGCCTGATGATCGTCGTTGAGCCGGAGTGAGGCCAGCGCCTCCGCCCTTCGGGTTCTGGACCCGAAGGAGGCGCTCGCGATCCCGCTGTGCGCCGAGGAGTCGGACGCGGAGCTGATGGCGGAGGCGGACCTGCGTACGGTGGCTGACGTGCTGGCGGCGAGGGTCGGAGTCGAGAGCGACGTGCTGGTCGCGGCGGCGCTCCGGCGGCTGGAGGAGCTTGCAGGGGAGTAGCGGGGTCGGACGATGACCGCTGCGGGAGATCGCTGGGAGCGGTAACAGACCGATAATCCCTTCATGGCATCGTCGACACCATGGGAGTGGTGTGCGCGGGTCTTTGACATCACAGACTGTGATGTCAAAGGAGGGGAGATGTCATGACGGATTCAACTAGCATCATTTCGGCGGACGCGATTGAGCTCACCATTCTCGAACTTCGAGGACTGAGGGTGCTTCTGGATGCGGATCTGGCGCGCATGTATGCCGTCGAGACGCGTGCCCTGCTGCAGGCTGTCAGGCGTAATCCTGAGCGATTTTCAGAGGACTTCATGTTCCAGCTGACTGAACAGGAACGAAACGCGGTTGGCTTGAAGCCGGCTGGCAGAGGTGGACGCAGGGGGCTGCCCTTCGCCTTCACGCAGGAGGGAGTGGCGATGCTGTCGTCTGTGCTGAGGGGTGAGCGCGCCGTCGAGGTGAACGTCCAGATAATGAGGGCCTTTGTGAGAATGAAGGCGATGCTCGCATCTCGCACTGAGCTCGCGAACAGAATCGATGAACTGGAAGCTCGATACGACTCGCAGTTCGGCGTGATCTTCGACGCGATCCGGCAGCTGATGGCACCGCCGAACCCTCCGAAGCACCCCGTGGGGTTCGTTCATCCGAAGGATCCATAGAACCGCACGTGACGCACCGCGCTGGTGGGTGCCCTTCGGAGTCTCAGCCCGACTTCGCTGCCGCGCGACGGGCGTACGTGCCACGAAGTGAAGCCGTTTCTCAGCAGGTCAACCTCGCGCTGTTCAACACTGCCGCGCTTTCGACCGGGCTAGGCAAGTCCGTCGGGGTGGTCCGATGTTGCGTGGTGGTGCTTCGGATGGGGGGCCAGAGGTCGGCGCGAACCCGGGACCGAGTGATAGGCTGTCTTCCGAAGGGCCAGTTGATCCGGTTGTCCCATTGGGCGTGCTCCGATGGCCTGGCCCTCACGGGGATGTTGCGTGCCCTCGCTCGCAGCCGCTGGGAAGTGGATGCCAGTGCCGTGCCAAGGGGTCACGCAAGAGGGGAGAACGACATGGGGGCTATCCGCCGTCTCGTCCGCCTGGTTCTGAGTGGGGTGTTGGTCGGCACGCTTCTGCCGGTCTCAGCGCCCGCACGCGCCGTGCCTCCTGCCCCTGCGCGCACCGCTGCAAGTGTCGCCCCCGGCGTCGCAGTCGACGCTCCGACAGTGCAACGGTTGTCCGGCTCGAGCGCAGCCGCTCGCGCCGCCGCCCTGTCGAAGGGCGGTTGGGCGAGGGGCTCGGGAGTCGTCATCATCGCGCCCTCGCGCAGCCCGCTCTACGCAGCGATAGCGGCGCCGCTATCGACGGTGCTCGACGCGCCGATTCTACTCGCGGACTCCACGCTGCCTGCTTCGACCGCCAAAGAGATCGCGCGCCTCAAGGCGACCAAGGCGATCGTGGTCGGCTCGACTGCCGTCGTCGGCGGCAGAGTGAGCGCGTCACTCGCGGCTCGACGCGTGAGCGTGACACGTCTGTCCGGTGCTGGTGTCGATGCGACTGCGCGGGTAGTTGCGGGCTACATCGATCGGCGGCGAAATGTCACCGGAATCGTCGTTGCTCCAGCCAGCACGATCCCCGCGCTTGTGGCTGCCGGTGAGGCTGCGCGTCTGCGGCGCCCGCTGCTATTCGCGAGCTCGAAAGGGCTGTACAGCTCAAGCCGCGCAGCCATCACGTCTCTCGACCCGACCGCGGCGCTCGTGGTCGGAACGACGTCGGCGCTTCCCAGCGTCGTCACAACACAGCTGAAGTCACTCAAGGTCACGGCGTCACGTGTGAGCGGCACAAGTTCGCGTTCGATCGCTCGAGTGCTCGCCGAGAGGGCGGTTGACGCTGGCTACCCCCTCGAAGAAGTCAGCGTCGCATCAGACTCGTCAGCGGCATACTTGCTCACGGCACCAAGCTTCGCCGCGAGGTCTCGGACTCCGCTCCTGCTGTCGGGCAACACCGTGTCTTCCGCGGCCGCGGCTGTTGGTTTCGTTCGCGCACACGGGTCGGCCATTCGGCGCATCCGCCTGATCGGTCCCGCCTCGGTGCTGCCCTCCGCTGTGTCTCGCGCACTCGTTGAGGCGGGCACCACGCGAATTGCCGAGGATGCCGAGGTCATCGCAGGAGAGGCCGCAGCCACGGTGGCAGGGGTCACGGATCAGGCGGTGACCTTCTCCTCGCCTTCGACGCTGACCGCCTCGCTCGTTCCGGGCGACGTCATCGTCTCTGGTCCGACGACTGAAGCGCCTGAGGGCTTCCTCCGTGAGGTCACCGGCGTAACACAATCTGGCAGCGGCGTGCGAGTCATGACTCAGCCCGCCCAACTGGTTGATGTGATCGGGCAGGGTTCGATCGATCTGCAGCGGGAGTTGTCGCCGGAAACGGTCGTTTCGGGCAAGGCGATGAGGCCAGGGGTGTCGGCGTCGAGCGTGGATGCGGCGGCTCTCTCGAAGAGCTTCGACCTCGCACTGGACGATGTGGTCGTGTACGACGCCGACGGTGACGAGTCGACCAAGGCCGATCAAGTCAAGCTCAACGGTTCGATCGAGTTCACTGCCGAGGTCGACGCCCACGCCGATATCTCGTGGTTCACGCTGAAGACATTCGAGTTCACGACCAAGGTCTCCGAGAAGGCCGAGGTCAAGGTCTCGTCGTCGGTCTCGGCGAGTCTGAGCAAGCGCGTCGAGCTTTACCGCTGGAAACTGGCGCCGATGACGGTGAACGTGGGGCCCGTGCCTGTGGTGTTCGTGCCCGAGGTCTCGGTGTATGCCGGTGCCGACGGCAGGATTTCCGTTGGCGTGTCGGCCGGAGCTGTCCAACAGGCATCCTACAAAGTGGGCGTCCGCTACGACTCGGGCAATTGGTCGCCCATATCCGAGCGCTCGTCCAGCTTCACCTATCAGCCGCCGACGCTGACAGCTTCTGCCGACGCCCGAGTCTATGCCGGCGCCCACATCGCGCTGATGCTCTATGGCATCGCGGGGCCGGATGCCTCGGTCGAGGCCTTCGTGAAAGCGCACGCCGATCCGCGAGGCGATCCCCTTTGGGAGCTCAGGGGTGGATTGCGCGCTGAGGCCGGCGCGAAAGTCGAGGTGTTCAACAAGACCCTAGCTCAGTGGCACACCACGGTCTTCGAGTGGGAGAAGGTCCTTGCGAAGCAAGCCGCACCAGCGCCGCCGCCCCTCCCGGACTTCGTATACGCGAAAGCGGTGATGCCTGAAGCCAACGGTTGGACGGTGATGTACCGCGACGGTGAGACCAATCGTGAAACCGAGGTCTACTCAGGCTTCAGCAAGGGCGGGGCGCCCCTGATGGAATGGTCACCGGACGGGCGGTACCTGGCGATGCGAGTCGGTGCCGGCGCCAGCGTCTGGGGATTGTTCCTCTACCGCATGGTTGGCGATCGTCTCGTGGAGGTTGCTGCGAACACCGGTGAATGGTCCGGCATCGACTCGATTGACTGGATCGACAATAGTCGGCTGCTCCTCGACGCGAGACAAGGTTGGGACGACGCAGACGAGTATTCGTGGCGCATCTACGATGTGACTAGGGATGCGGTGACGGACGCACCGCTGGAGGCTGGTGGTTGGGTGTGTGCCGCTCCGGCAGCGTCGCGCCTCTTCCAGATGACGTATCGCAACGTGATGGTGGACGAGAATGGACTGGAGTGGTGCGACGAGACGCTTGTTCGGCACGACACGGTCACGAACGCGCGCACGGACATCCGAACCGTGCGAAAGACAACGCAGAACGGTACCTTCGGCGGTAGGGCGTCTCCGGATGGCAGTCTCGTGGACGTGGTGTGGAAATGGGGGATCCAAGTCGTTGACTACACCGGGCAGTTGCTGCTCTCCACGGAGGATGGACACCAGGGGGCAGCGTGGTCACCTGATTCTCAGGAACTCGCCACTCGTGGGCCGAACGACGATGTCTACATAATCAATCCGCGCACAGGTGCGCGACGCCGCGTCTTCGCCAAGACGGGCGTGCACGGACTCGCCTGGCTGAAGAGCGGGAACCGGCTCGCATACACTACCGGGTCATCATGGGACTACGACACGACCAACAAGCTTTGGGTTGTGGGCGCGGATGGTGCGGGCGAGCGATTAGTCATGAGCGGGAAAGGCCTGTCGGCCGCATGGCGGCCGTAGCCGCTTCTGGACCTAGGAGGGGGGACTCGTGGCAGCGAAAGACTCGGTCCAGCTAGTCGCACCACAGGGGGATGCGGCCGGATTCGACAAGAACATCAGGAGAAGTGGCTCCTTCCGTCTGTTCCCCTGGCACCCGTCCGCTGCCCTACTCCTTGCTCACTCCCACTATCTGTCCTGACTGGTCGAACGACACAGACAGCTTTCGGACCGACACGGTCTCCGGCCCGGTTTGGCGCGCGTACTGCCAGGTGTAAGTGGGGTAGCCCTTCACGTCGGACAAAGCGGGGCTCTCGGCGTCGACCAGGCTGTCAGCGACGATCGGGTCGGCCTCCCGTACGCGTTCCAACGCCGCGCCGACACTCGGGGCAGGGAAGTCGAGTTGAGCCTGCGGCGCAGTTGCTGGCGCCGGGGCCGCTTCAGGTCCCGAGAAGAAGTCCAATGCGCGTGGGCCCCATATCCAAGCGGCGAACAGCAGGACGGCGAGCAGTGCGCCAAGTGGGTTCGCCTGCCGCCTTGGACGCGATGTGCTTCGCGGAGTGCGAGGCCGAGGGGTTGAGGTGCGTGCAGGACGTGGGCCGCGACCGAACTTCCGTCCGGAGGCCTTCTTGACCATGCGCTCGTGACGCGCTTGCACCTTGGCGTCGGCACTGCGGTCCAGGGTGCTCACGAGGTCGCCAATTGCCGCGATCTGGTCCGGGTTGAGGTCTCCGCTGTTGGGGGCGAAATCCGCGCGGGTCGCTAGGTGATGGTCGAACTCGTCTGCGGTGAGGACTCGAGCTCGATCCTCGACAGTCAGATCGAGGTCACCGACGTGGCCTCTGGCAAAAACGATCACGCTTTGGGTGTAGCTCGGGTCCAAGCGATAGCCGTTCTGCTGCAACGTCCTCAGGAGTTTGGTGCGGTGCCCTTCGTTTTGCCTGAGGGGATTGTGAAGCTGCCTGCGACCACCATCCTGGTAGCAGGCGGTCCAGGTCCGGTCGTCGCTTGTCCCCTTGAGAAGCGCGTTGTAGTACTTGGTTTCGATGAGCAGCAACCCGAACCGGTCTATCAGGATGTGATCGACCTGCGTGGTCGTGTCCACGCCGTCGAAGAGCAGGTCGTTGAGGATGACTGCATCCGGCGGGCAATGCCTCTGCACGACCTCGGCGACGATCGCCTCCCCGCGATCACCGAAAACCTTGGACTCAGCGTAGCTCACTAGCGATACCCCCACTTTCGATGACAGCCCTCGATATCTACATCGGCAGTGCATCCGCTGGTTTGAAGAGTCTGCTCGAACTCGCGCGGCGATGCCGGGAGGATTCGCTCCAAGAGTCGCGAACCCGCCCTTCCAGTTCTCGACCCTACGGAGTAGCGCTTGGGCTCCCGTTAAGTCCCTGGTAAGAGCGTCTCCTCAGACTCTGGGGCGCATGCGATCGGACGCGCAGGCCGCCGGAGGGTGATGTGATGGACCAAGACCTGAATCAGGTGAAGGATGCAGAAGTCGCGCTGTTCGGCGATGTAGCGGGCCTCATCGACGGCACGCGTCAGCGAGTAGCTGGTGCGGTCAACAGCGAACTCGTGATGCTGTACTGGAGCGTCGGCAAGCGCGTACGCGAGGAGGTTCTGGGCGGCGAGCGAGCGGAGTACGGGCAGCAGGTGGTGAAGCGACTGGCAGAGCGCCTGACTGAGCGCTACGGGCGTGGGTGGAGTCGACAGAACATCGAGCGAATGATCAATTTCGTCGAGTGGCTGCCCGATTCTGAGAAATGCTCGACACTGTCGGGCAAATTGAGCTGGAGTCATTTCACCGAGCTCCTGACGATCTCCGAGCAGCGGAAACGCGACTTCTACACAGCCTTCGCCGCCCATGAGCGCTGGAGTGTGCGCACCCTGCGCGCCAAGATTGTCGGCAAGCTCTACGAGCGGACACTTGCCGCGCGAGGTTCGGCCGATGGGCTCGAGACCGACCTCGCCACCATGTCGTCCACCGGCACTGTCGAACCGGCTCTGGCCTTCCGCGACCCCTACGTGCTCGACTTCCTCGGCCTGGCGCCCGAGCACACCGAGGCCGACCTCGAGCACGCGATCCTCGACGAGATGCAGCGCTTCCTGCTCGAGCTCGGCGTCGGCTTCGCGTTCGTGGAGCGTCAGAAGCGCATGACCGTCGACGGCCGTGATTATCGGCTCGACCTGCTGCTCTACCACATCACCATGCGGTGCTACGTGGCAATCGAGCTGAAGACGCGACCCCTTGCGCCGGGCGACTACGGGCAGATGATGCTGTACCTGCGTTGGCTTGATCGCCACCAACGGCATGACGGGGATGTGGCGCCGATCGGGCTGATCCTGTGTACGGAGAAGGGGCCGGAGCAGGTGGCGTTGTTGGGACTGGACTCGGGTGAGGTGAGGGCAGCGCAGTACCTGACAGATGAAGTGCGGACGGGGCTCGAGCGCATCGCTGCACGAGCGAGGGAGCTGGAGGTCTGAACGCGGTCCGCCCTTCGGGTTCTCACCCCGACCGACGACGCCCGAATCCACGAAGTCGTGGTGGAGGGCTTGCAGATGATTGCTCCGCCCGCAGACCTCAGAGCTGGTATCCCACGCCAGGAACGGTACGGATACGCTCGGGGCGGTAAGCGCGCAGGCCGAGCTTGCGGCGGATGTTCTTGATGTGGGCGTCCACTGTTCGCTCTGCGGTCAAGGTGGCGCCGTCCGACACCGCTTCGAGGAGCTGGCTACGGGTACACACCGCGCCGCGGCGTCTCGCCAAGGCAAGCACGATGTCGAACTCGGCGCGCGTCAGGTCGGCCGGCACGCCGTTGAGACACACCGAGCGCCGCGGGACGTCCACGGTCAGGCCATCGCACTGCAGCACCTCCCCGGCAGGCTCGGCCTCGGGTCGGCGGCGCCTGAGCACGGCCTTCGCGCGCGCCACGACCTCGCGCGGGCTGAACGGTTTGGCGATGAAGTCGTCTGCGCCGATCTCGAAACCGCGCAGACGCGTGGCCTCGTCGCTGTGCGCCGACACGAGGATCACCGCGATATCCCGCGAGCAGAAGTGGTCGGCGAGTTCATACCCGCCAGGGTCCGGCAGCGCGACGTCGACGAGCGCGAGGTCGGGCTGCCGCCGTTCCGCCAGCGCGACGGCCGAGGCGGCGTCGTGAGCCCCTTCGGCCGAGAACCCCGCCGCGTCCAGATGGCCCGTGAGCACCTCGACGATGCCCCGGTCCTCGTCCACTACGAGTACGTGTCTGGTCACCGGTTCCACGGGCGGCCCACCCCCATCAGCCGGCGTGGAGCAGGGGCGCTGAGGCCGTCAGTGCGCCGACGCCATGGGGCGCGCCGTCTTCGACGATCACCCCGTCGAACAGCCGTATCGTCCTCTGGGCCCGCGCGGCCACCTGTTCGTCGTGCGTGACGATGAGGATGGTGCGGCCCTGCGCGTGGAGCTCGTCGAGCAGGTCGAGCGTCTCGGCTCCCGTGTGCGAGTCAAGGTTGCCGGTCGGCTCATCGGCAAGGATCAGGGCTGGGTCGTTGACGAGGGAGCGCGCGATAGCCACCCGCTGCCGCTGACCGCCGGAGAGCTGCGCCGGGCGGTGGTCGAGACGATCGGCCATCCCGACGCGCTCGAGCAGCGCGCGGGCCCGAGGTCCGGCATCGCGAATACCCGCGTAGCGCAAGGGCAACTCGACGTTGGCGAGCGCATCGAGGTGGGGCAAGAGGTTGAACGTCTGGAAGATGAAGCCGATCGTGGCGTTGCGCAGCCGGGCCCGCTCGACGTCGCCAAGCGACGCGGCGGGGGTTCCATCGAGGAGGTAGTTGCCTGACGTCGGCTCGTCGAGCAGGCCGATGAGGTTCATGAGCGTCGACTTGCCCGAGCCCGACGGGCCCATGAGTGCCACGTACTCGCCCCGTTCGACCTCGACGTTGACGTTCTTCAGAACGGGCACCTCGACATCGCCCAGAAGGTAGGTCTTCGTCACATCCTCGAGACTGATGACCGGGTGGCCCATCACTCCTCCTTCGCCGTCGATTCCAGGGCGATCTTCTGCCCCTCGGCAAGCCCGCTCTTGACCTCGACCGTCTTGCCGTCGGTCTTGCCGAGCTCGACGGTCACGGTCTTCATGGCGCCCGACTCGTCCACGACGGTCACGACGGACGCCCCGTCGCTGCGCTTCACGACCGCCGTCGGGATGGTGAGGACGTCCTGCGCGCGGTCGGTGATGATCTGCAGCCGAACCGCCATGCCGGCGGCCAGTCCTTCAACGGGTTCGTCCACCGACACCTCGATGTCGAACGTCGCCAGACCGTTCTGGTCCACCTTCGCCACGGCCGAGACTCGTTCGACGCGGCCCGCGACGGTCATGCCACCCAGGCCGTCGATTACGATGTCGACCGGCATGTCGGTGCGGACTGAGGCCGCGTCCGCCTCGTCGAGCTGGCCGTCGACGCGCGGCTTCGAGACGTCGGCGACGACGATGGCCGGAGCCGAGCCGGTACCGGACGGCGGTGCCTGACCTTCGACGAGTTCCAGCGCGACTGCGACCCCGTCAGCGGGCGCGGTGATGACGTAGTCGTCGAGTCCGCTCTCCGCGGCGCGCAGACCCGCTTGCGCGTCGGTGACAGCGGCCTCGGCGGCCGCGATCTCACTGCGTGTTGCGGACACCTTCACCGCCGCGAGGTTGGCTTGGGCGATGGCAAGCTGGTCCTCGGCGGCCTCGACCGCACCGGCTTTGGCCTGCAGTTCGCCGGCCGAGACCGTGGTATCCCTCGACTCGGCCACGAGGAGCGCGTACGCATCCTCTGCGCGGTCGAGCGCCGACGCAGCGGCATCGACGACCGCCTGCTTGGCGGCCACGTCTTCGGAGATAGGCTGGCTGCGCAGGCCGTCGAGCTTCGACGCGGCCGATGCAAGTGCCGTGCGCGCCTGTGCCAGCTGGGCGCGAGCCTTCGCGTCATCGAGGCGCGCGAGGACCTGACCGGCGGTGACCGACTCGCCCTGGCTCACGTCGACCGACGCGACGCGACCGCTCGCCCCGAAAGCGAGCTCCCACTCGTCCACCACGACCCTGCCGTCGGCAGGAACGGAGGACTGCACGTCACCGCGGGTCACGGTCGCCGTGGCGATGGAGCTGTCGGCGGCCTGCGCCGCCGTGCGCTGGTACCCTGCGTAGGCAGCACCGGCGACGAGCACCACGGCGACGAGCGCCAAGGCCGCGATCTTCACCTGCGCGAGGCGCGAGGGTGTGATGCGCTGTGCGGCTGACATCAGTTGCTCGCCTGGATCTTGACGTATTCGGCCACGCCACCATCGGCCGGTCCGTCGGTCCACACCGACAGCGTGACGCCCACTTTGACATCGGCGAGCGTCGCGGGCTGCACGGTCGGCCCGTCGTCGCCGGGGATCATGCGGGTCATGGTGACGCCCACGGGAATCTCGACGTTGACGCGCTCGCTCGCAAGGCCTGCCTGCTCGGCGGCCTTGGCGGCCTGCCGCTCCTCCATGGACATGCCCTGGCGCTCGGCCTTCTTGGCGGCTTTCTCTTCTTCAGTGAGCTCCTGGGACGGCTCGATGAGCAAGCGGTCGATCACGACGGTCGTGCCGTCAACGGAGATGACGGCGCCTTTGACCTCGGCGGTGCGCTCGGGCTGGTTCGGGTCGCCGGACTGCCCTGTGCCTCCCGCTGGCTCGGAGGATGCGGAACCGGGCACATCGGAGCTGCCCCCGGCCAGAAGGCTCGCGCCGAAGTAGGCGGCGCCCGCGAGGGCTATGACGACGATGAGGCCGATCACGGTCTTGTTCATGGGGTACTCCTAGGTCGCGTCGTACGCAGGGACGGTGGTGCGCTACTCGTAACGAAGTGCTTCGATGGGATCGAGAGCTGCGGCCCGGCGGGCGGGCGCGTAGCCGAACACGATGCCGGTGAGCAGAGAGAATCCAACGGCCAGGGCCACACCCTCGGTCGAGGGGACGGCGGCTACTTCCGCTGCACGGGCCGCGGGGAGCATCGCGAGGCCGAGTGCGACGCCGGCGAGTCCCCCGACGACACTCAGGACGATGGCCTCGAGGAGGAACTGAGCCAGAACGCTGCGCCTTGTGGCACCGATGGCGCGCCGCACGCCGATCTCGCGCGTCCGCTCGGTCACCGAGACGTACATGATGTTCATGATTCCGATGCCGCCGACCAGCAGCACGATCAAGGCGACAGCCGACAGCAGCAGCGTCATCGTCCGGTTGGACTCCTGCGCGCTGACGAGCTTCGAGCCCATGTCCTTGACGACGAAGCCGTCGGCCTGGTCGGAGCGCAGCCCGTGTGCCTCGCGCAGCGCCGTCGCTACCGCGTCCATCGTCGGCGCGACCGTGTCGATCGCGTCGGCCTGAACGTTCATGCTGACCTTGCCCTCGCTGCCGAGCAGCGCGCGCTCGGCCGTCGTGTAGGGCACGAAGACGCTGTCATCCAAGGTGATCGGTCCGATGGAGCCGCCCTTGGGTTCCGCGACACCCACGACGGTGAGCGCTTTGCCGGCGATGCGAACCTGCTCGCCGACCGGGTCGATGCCGGCACCGAACAGCTCCTCGGCCGCCGTCGGGCCAAGCACGACCACGCGCTCACGCCGCTCGAGGTCGTAGTCGGAGAAGAACGTTCCCGAGGCGAACGACAGGGATGCGAGCTCGCCGTAGTTCGGCGTTGTACCCACGACCATCGTCTGCGAGGCGATGTCCTCGAAGCCGATCTGGGTGCGCCCGGTCAGCTGTGGGGCGACAGCAGCGACCGTCGGGATGGTCTCGATCGCTGCGGCGTCGTCGGCGGAAAGCAACGAATCCGATGCCGGGCCCGAGTTCACGAAGATCGTCGTGACGCTCATGTTCGAGTACTGGGCATCGATGGATTCGCGCGCCCCGAGCCCGACCGCGACCACCACGACGATCGTCGCCGCGCCGATCACCACACCGAGCGCCATGAGCAGCGACCGGAACCCGTTGCCCCGGAGGCTCTCGATCGCCGAGAGGAATGTAAGCAGTGCTCCCACGAGTCGCGTCCGTTCGTCCGTGCCGACCTTGCACCTCTTAGGGTGCTCACCCGGCGTGAACGCGTTGTGAACGCGAGACACGCATGTCGAGAACTTCGCGGAGCCGGCAGGGCGCTAGGACCCGCTTGGTCGGCCGGTACCGTCAGCCGGATACTCCTGCGCGAGGACCTACCGCAGTGCCGCCTCGCACTTCTCAAGCTCGGTGGGGATGTCGATCTCCTGCGGGCACTTGGGCACGCACGCGCCGCACTTTGTGCAGACCACCGCGCTGCCGTTCGGCTTCTCCAGGTTCACCTTCGCCGAGGTCCGTGCGAGCTTGCGATAGCCGCTCTTGATGCGCCGGCTCTGCCATCCGCCGTCCTTCATGGACACGTTGTTCCAGATGGCGAAGTTCTGGGGGATGTTCACGCCGTAGGGGCAGGGCATGCAGTAACGGCACGCGGTACACGGCACCACCATGCGGCGGCGATAGACATCGGCCAGCTGCTCGACGATGTCGAGTTCGTGGGCGGTGAGCGTTGCCACGCCCGAGCGGTCGGCGCTGGCGCAGTTGTCGTCGACCATCTGCTGGGAGCCCATGCCCGAGATCACGCACGACACTTCAGGCCGGTTCCACAGGAACTGCAGCGCCCAATCGACCGGCGTGCGGTCCACGCCCGACGAGTGCATGATCTCACGCGCCTCGGCGGGCGGATTGGCAAGCGTGCCGCCCTTCAGCGGCTCCATGACGACCACCGCGATGCCCTTGCCCGCCGCATACTCAAGGCCCTCGGTTCCGGCCTGCAGGCATGTGTCCATATAGTTCAACTGGATCTGGCACAGGTCCCAGTCGAACGCGTCGACGATGTGCTTGAACACCGGCAGCGTGTCGTGGAACGAGAAACCGATGTGCCGGATGAGGCCGGCGTCGCGCGCCTCGACCATCTTGTCGAGCAGCCCCAGGCGCTGCACCTTCTCAAAGCCACCCGCGTTCATCGCATGCAACAGGTAGGCGTCGAGATGGTCGGTCTGCAGGCGCTCGAGTGAAGTCGACAGATACTTGTCGAAGTCCTGGGTCTTGCGCGTCAGAAAGACCGGCAGCTTCGTGACGAGACGCACGCGGTCGCGATAGCCGTCTCTCAACGCCACGCCCACGGCCTTCTCGCTGCCCGGATAGACGTAGGCGGTGTCGACGTAGTTGATGCCCTGATCGATCCCGCTGCGGATGATCGCCGTGGACTTGGCCTGGTCGGGGATGAGCCGATTGAAGCGTTGGCCGGGCAGTCGCATGGCACCGAAACCGAGTGCCGAGACCGGCCACCCCAACGAACCCATTGCACGCTGCTTCATGTCCGCGCTCCTCGCGATTCTGGGGTCAGGCGCCCTGCCGCGGAGCGGGCGTGCGCCGTCGCATCGTTGCTTCGGGACCATACTAGCCGTTCGTGTCGGGAACGCCCCGCCGCGCCCGGGCGTAGCGCTACTCGAGCCGGAGCCGCGTCGTGCCGATCCCGAGCGTCACCGCGGCGATGCCGAGCAGAACCGCGCTCGGAACGAGCACCGCTTCGACGCCCATGCCGCGGGCGACCACGTCCTTGAGGCCGATCATCGCCCAGCCGGTGGGGGTCAGAAGCGCCAGCCTCTGCATGAACGGCGTTGTGACCTCAAGCGGCCAGTAGCACCCGCCGAGCATCGCGAGCGCAGTGGAGACGATCGGCGTGAGCGCCGACATCTGGTCGCGGGTTCGAACGATGGCCGAGATCATGATCCCGATGCCGGTGGCCGCTGCGACAAGCGAGCCCAGCAGTAGCGCAACCGCCGCGGGATTGCTTCCCCACGGCACGCCGAACACAAAGGCGCCGAACCCCACGAGCAGCGCCGCCTCGAAGCTCGCCACCAGCGCGACTCCGAGCGTCTTGCCGGCCAGGATGTCTGCGCGGCGCAGCGGGGCGGCCAGCAGCCGGCGCAGCGTCCCCAGCTCGCGCTCCTCGAGGATGCCGCCTGCACTGCCCAGTGCGATCATCATCACGAAGAAGACGGTGAACCCGAGCGAGTACTGCGTGTTCGGCGGCGCCTGAAGCTCGTTGGCTCGAGCGGTGGTAGCCGCGACGACGCGCGACTCCACGCCCACCGGCGGATCGGGGCTCCACAGGTCATCGGCGTAGGCGAAGAGGTCGGCGAAGGGCACCGTTCCGCCCAATGCCTCCGCGGCGACCCGCGAAGCCTCGGCGTTCGCGGCGATGCGCGTGGCCGCGCCGTCGACGATCTGCACGATCACCTGCGCGTTGGCGGAGCCCGAATCTCGGAGCACGAAGATGCGGGTGCGCTCGTCATCTTCGATGCGCTGTCCGAAGCCCTTCGGCACGATGACCGCTACCGGGGCCTGGCCGTCGGCGACGAGCTTGCGGGCCGAGAACTCGCTCACGAGCAGCGCGTCCGAGCCCTTGGCCTCATCGATCGCGGCGACGACGCGTTCTGAGTAGACCGACCCATCGAGGTCGGCCACGGGCACGCTCATCGCACGCCCGGTGTCTCCGGCCCCGAACGCGGCCCCGAAGACGGCGGTCAGAAGGAGCGGCAGCCCCACGAGCGCCACCAGTTCGGAGCGATCCCGCAGGATCTGCGTGAGGTTGAGGCCGGCCATGGCAAGGATGCGCTTCATCGGCTGGCCTCCGCGCGCCACACGCCGATCGCGAACAGCACGCCTGACATGGCGAGCAGCGCGGCGACGCTCGGCCACACCTCGCCCAGTCCGGCTCCGCGCGTCTGCACTGCGACCCAGCCCTCCATCGTCCAACCGATGACCGAGAAGTAGCGCACCGGTTGCACCCATTCGGGAAGCGCGGCGATCGCGAAGAACGCGCCACCGATGAGCGCCTGGACCTGCACCACCAGCGGGCCGATGCCGCCGGCCGCCCGCTCGGTGCGGGCGAATGCGGCGATCAGCGTGGCCAGCCCCGTCACGGCGAGCATCTCGGCTGCGGCCAGCACGAACGTCGCCAGTATGTTGCCGCCCCACTCCACGCCGAAGAGAAAGCGTGTGGCGCTGTAGAGAACGAGGAACTGCACCATGCCCAGCAGGAACACCGAGAGCATCTTGCCGCCTACGATCCCTGCGCGTGGGGAGGGAGTGGTGAGCAGGCGGTTCATCGTCTGCTCGCGGTTCTCCTTGATCGTCGAGAACGCTCCGAACATCGCCCCGAACATGAGGAACATCGACACCATCGACAGCCCGTAGTAGTCGATCGCCGTGACCTGCGCGACCCCTGCGGCTTGTGCGTCGGTCACGCGCACGCCGTCAAGCGCGTCCTCGCCGGTCACCGCCTCCACCGCGCGGGCGACAAGCGCGCCTCCTCCGGCCGCCAGCGCCATGGGGTTGCCGCGCTGCACCGTCTCGACCACCGTCTGCACGCTGACCGAGGCCGCCGAGAACTGAGTGGCGAATGCGGTGACGACGCTCTCCCAGATGCCCGCCGCGGTCTGGCTTCCCGGGTCCTTGAGCACCACGAGGTTCACGGGGCGACCGCTCGCGACGTCCTCGTCGAATCCGGCGGGAACCACGAGCGCCGCCACGAGCTTGCCCTCGCGGATGAGCGCGCGCGCGACCTTCTCGGAGGGGAGCTGCTCGATGTCGAACAGGTCGTCGAGCCGCTCCGACTCAAGCATCGCCGCGATGAGTTCGTCGGAGGGCGGCTTCGCCCCGCCCGCCGCGGTGGCGTGCCCGCGTGACAGGTCGACCACCGCCACCTTGATGTCGCTCTCCATCGCCCCGCCAAGCGCCGAGCCCAGGATCAAGATGAGCACGAGCGGCATGCCGAGCAGGATGCCGAGCGCCGTGGCGTCGCGGCTCCACACCACGAGGTCCTTGACCGCGATGTACCAAAGGCGCGCCATCTAGTCGCGCAGACCGCGGCCCGTGAGGTGCAGGAATACGCTCTCCAGATCCGGCTCGACGATCTCGATCGAGCGCAGCGGCGCCCCTGCGCTCGCGATCGCCTCGACGACGCGCCCAAGCGTGGCAGCCGCGTCGGGTGACAGCAGCTCGAGCGAGCTGCCCACGGCCTCGGCGCGCGAGACGCCGGCCACCGCGCGGACCGCTTCGAGGGCGGCCAGCACCTCGGGCGAGGTCGGAAGCGGCTCATCAGAGACAGCGTCTGAGTCGGCGGGCTCACCCGCGTCCTCGCCGGCCTCCACTCCGCCGCCGAGCGCGATGCGGATGTGATCCTCGTCGCCGACCAGCTCGCGCAGCTCGGGCAGCGTTCCGCTTGCGATGACGCGCCCGTGGTCGACGATGGCGATGCGATCGCACAGCGCCTCGACCTCTTCCATGTAGTGGGAGGTGTAGATGACCGTCATGCCGTCGCGGTTGAGCTCGCGCACGGTGTCGAGAATGTGATTGCGGCTCTGCGGGTCGATTCCCACCGTCGGCTCGTCCATGAGCAGCACGCGCGGGCGATGGAGCACCCCGGCTGCGATGTTGATGCGCCGCTTCATGCCCCCAGAGAAGGTCTCGACGCGCACCTTCGCCTTGTCCTCGAGGCCCGCCATCTGCAGCCCGTAGGCGACTGCGTCAGCAAGGGCGCTTCCCGACAGCCCGTACATCCGGCCCCAGAAGCGCAGGTTCTCGGCCGCGGTCAGGGTGGGGTAGAGCGCGATCTCCTGGGGCACGATGCCCAGCACCCGCCGCACCTCGGTCGAGTGCGTGAGTACCGAGTGCCCGTCCACCAGCACGTCACCTTCATCCGGCGCGAGCAGACACGAGATCATCGAGATCGTGGTCGTCTTGCCCGCTCCATTGGGGCCGAGCAGCCCGAAGATCTCCCCGGACTCGATGGAGAAGCTCACGCCGTCGACCGCACACAACTCGCCGAACCGCTTGACCAGTTCGCGCACTTCGACGATGGCGCTCATACGTACGCTCGCATACTGCCCCCATGCGAATAGTCGGATTTCGACGCTCACAGGCATAGTACCCTGCAGGACGCCGTGCGCCGACCCGCGCTGACCCGTGCCGCCACGGTGCGTCGCAGAAGGGGATTGCAGCGTCGGCCACCGTCGAGTATCGTTCATTGACGATGTACGATTGAGGGGGCGAGATGACGGACGATCAGATGGCGCTCGTAGCCAGGGCACTCGCGCATCCTGCGCGCGTTCGCATCGTGCGTCTCCTTGCCGCGCAAGCCGAATGCCGGGGCCAGGAGGTCTTCTCCGAGCTGCCGCTCGCACAGTCCACGATCTCTGAGCACCTGCGGGTGCTCAAGGAGGCCGGGCTCGTGCAGTCGCACCCCGTCGGGACGGCGATGGTGTACTGCCTCGTGGCCTCGGTGCTCGACGAGTTCAACCAGGCCATCGGCGAGATCGCGGCGGTAGTGACCGAGTGCGGGCCGAGACAGGGAGCGTGCGATGAGTGAGTCTGCGGCACCAACCGACAAGAAGCGCATGGGGGTGTTCGAGCGCTACCTGACGCTGTGGGTGGCACTGTGCATCGTTGCGGGTACCGTGATCGGCAACGCGTGGCCCGGGGTCGCAGACTCGCTGTCCCGCTTCACCTACGCGCAGATATCCATCCCCGTGACGGTGCTCATCTGGCTCATGATCTTCCCGATGATGCTGCAGATCGACTTCGCATCGCTACGGCGCGTGGGGGAAAACAAGAACGGACTCGTGGTCACCACGGTGGTGAACTGGGTCATCAAGCCGTTCACGATGTTCGGCATCGCGTGGCTGTTCTTCTTCGTGATCTTCGAGAACCAGATTCCACCCGAGCTGGCGCAGCAGTATCTTGCCGGCGCGGTGCTTCTGGGCGCGGCACCCTGCACCGCGATGGTGTTCGTGTGGTCGTACCTGGCCGACGGCGATCCCGCCTACACGCTTGTCCAGGTCGCCTTGAACGACCTCATCATGCTCGTCGCATTCGTGCCCATCGTGTCGTTCCTGCTGGGCGTCGGGGGCATCCCGGTTCCGTGGGACACGATGGCGCTCTCCGTCGTGCTGTTCGTCGTCGTCCCCCTTGTGGCAGGGTGGTTTGTGCGTACCCGGCTGATCGCGGCCAAGGGCCTCGCTTGGTTCGAGACCGACTTCCTGCCGCGATTCGGCCCCATCACGATCATCGCGCTGCTGGCCACGCTCGTGATCATCTTCATCTTCCAGGGTGAGATCATCGTGGCCAATCCGTTCCACATCCTACTCATCGCCATCCCGCTCACCATCCAGACGTTCCTCATCTTCGCGATCGCCTACGGATGGGCCTGGCGCTGGAGGATCCCGCACCCCATCGGTGCACCTGCGGGCTTCATCGGCGCCTCGAACTTCTTCGAGTTGGCGGTCGCCGTTGCGATCGCGCTGTTCGGCCTCACCTCGGGTGCGACGCTCGTCACCGTCGTGGGGGTGCTGGTGGAGGTGCCGGTGATGCTGACGCTCGTATGGATCGCGAACCGCACACGCGAACGGTATTCGGTGCGCGCCGGAGGCGACCAGCACTGCACGGCGCCGGTTCCGCTCGTGGCGTCGCTCGTGGACGGCGAAGAGTGCAACTCATGAGACGCATCGCTCTGTTCTCGGACGTGCACGCCAACCTCGAGGCACTCGATGCCGTGCTCGGTGACATCGCTGCGGCGGACGTCGAGGAGGTCTACTGCCTCGGCGACCTCGTGGGCTACGGGCCGGACCCGTCGGGTGTCGTGGAGCGTATCCGCTCGCTCGGTATCCCGACGATCATGGGCAACTACGATGAGGGCATTGGCAACCGTCGTGGGGAGTGCGGCTGCTACTACGCGACCGAGCAGGCGAAATCCGACGGCGCGGCATCCTACGCGTTCACCGATGCAGCGCTCGATGATACCGACCACGAGTGGCTTGCGACGCTGCTTTCTGAGATCCGGCTCGAGCACGAGGGAGCCCGCATCCTGCTCGCGCACGGTAGCCCGCGCAAGATCAACGAGTACCTGCTCCTCGACCGGCAGGACGCGCAGCTCATCCGTCTGGCTGATGCCGCCGAAGCCGACGTCGTGTGTGTCGGGCACGTCCACATCCCGTACCACCGCGTGATGACGACCGAGGGTGGCCGGTCCGTCCACTACATCAGCAGCGGTTCGGTCGGCAAGCCCAAGGACGGCGACCCCCGAGCGGCGTGGGTGGAACTCGTCGTGGGTGCATCAAGCGAGGTCCGCGCAGCCGCGAGCGACGATGATGCGGCCGCTGGGGCGGGGAGTGCCGACGCCTGGCTCGGGGTCGTCATCCATCGCGTCGCATACGACATCGAGTCGGTCGCACAGAAGATGGCCGAGGCCGGCCTGCCGTTGACCCTGGCCGAGGCGCTGCGAAGGGGCTAGCGCGAACCTGCGTCAGGTACGCCGATCGCGTCCGCCTACGAGGCGTTGATCTCGTCCACCAGGCCAAGGACCTCCTGGTTGTCGGGTATGTCACTCATGCTGTGGCCGTAGTGAACGAAGCGTGCGATTCCGGCTCGGTCGATCAGGACCTGAGCCGGCATGCGCCCCAGCTTGAACAGATTGACCTCCTGCCCGTAGCGCTTCAGCACCGCGTGGGTGGGATCGGGAAGACCGACGAAGGGGAGTGACTCGGCCCGCCAGTAGTCTAGGAACGCCGCTGCGTCCTCGGGGCCGACCACCACGATCTCAACATCGCGGTCGACGAATTGGGAGTAGTCATCGCGCAACTGCGCCATATGCCTGCGGCAGAACGGTCAAGCGAACGTGCGGTTGAACACGAGCAGCACGTTCTTGTGGCCGCGGAAGTCCGACAGGCTGACCGGTTCACCGTTGAGGTCGGGCAAGGAGAAATCGGGGGCGCTCACGTTCAGAGAGACGCGCGGCATGTCTATCCCTTCTGACGGAGGCACAGCGACGATTCTACCGCAGGCTCATGCGGGAGAGACGCCCGCCGAGTCGCACCACCCACGGGTCAGATGCGGTCACGTGCCCCCCTTATAGCGTAGTGTGGGCACCCCCCGACACTGCTGAAGGAGCGTCATGCCCGGCATCGACGAACTGATTGTGCGCATGCGTGAACTCCAAGATGAGCTTCAGGTCGAGTTCGACAAGCGGCGGGACGGCTTCCAGTTCGTCGTCGAGCAGAAGCGCATCCGCTTCGCCGAAGACGTCGTGGCTTTGCAGCGCGGGGCGAAGACGGGCCTGTTCACCTACATGTTCGGCGCGTCGCTCCGGGTGTGGCTGACGGTTCCCGTCATCTACGCGGGCGCGATCCCGCTGCTCCTGCTTGACCTCTTCATCTGGATCTACCAGAGCCTGTGCTTTCCGGTCTACCGGATCCCGAAGGTCAAGCGCTCGGAGTACCTGGTACTTGACCGAGGCGATCTGGAGTACCTCAACGCCGCCCAGAAGCTCGGCTGTTTCTACTGCGGCTACGCCAACGGCCTGGCCTCCTACTTCCGTGAGGTCGCCGCACGCACGGAGCAGTACTGGTGCCCCATCAAGCACTCGCGGCGCATCCTCGCCGCCCACGACCACTACCCCAACTTCTTCGAGTTCGGGGACGCGGAGAGCTACCGGCTGGGCCTCGAGCGGTTGCGTGCTCAGCTCGCCGAGCAGGGGCTGGACACCTAGTCTTTGCCGACGCCGACGCACGAGCGTCGTTAACTTCTCCTTGCATCGATGTCGAAACGCCCCGCAGACCAGCATAATCCCATTCACCATTCATACGTGACGGGAGTGCAGGAGCCATGGAGCGGGTCGCGGACAGATACGGCGTACCACTGGCCAGCGTCGTGCGCGCAGAGGGCCCGGTCGTCGCGTTCGCACTGCATGCCGGTCACGCGCTGCGGCCCGGGCTCGATGAGGTCAGCGCGCTATCGGAAGACGACCGGCTGCGCGAGGAGGATCCGTACACCGCAACGATGGTGCCCGATGGCGTGTCGCTGGTCGAAGCGGTCCGCTCGCGCTTCGAGGTGGACCTGAACCGCCCCCGAGAACGGGCGGTGTATCGGGGTCCCGAGGACGCCTGGGGTCTGGATTTGTACCGAAGGCCTCCGTCAGCTGACGTCCTTTCGGCGTCACTCTCCGTCTACGACGACTTCTACGAGACCGCTCACGCGGTCCTGACGCAGATGGAGCGCGATCACGGCAGGTTTGTCGTCTTGGACCTGCACAGCTACAACCACCGCAGGGACGGCATGACCGCGGTCGCGTCCCCGATCGAGCGCAATCCAGAGGTGAATCTCGGCACCGGGCGCATCGACCGGGATCGCTGGGGCGATGTGGCCGACAGTTTCATGGAATCCATGCTGGATTCGGGCTTCGATTGTCGGGAGAATGTCAGATTCCGCGGCGGGTACTTCTCTCAGTGGGTGAGCGAAAACTTCCCCGAAAGCGGCGTCGCGCTCGCCATCGAGTTCAAGAAGATCTACATGGACGAATGGACCGGGCGTCCGGATCACGCGGCGATACTGCGGATTCGCGAGGCGCTTGGTGTCGCGATCGAGAGAATCGAAGAGGCACTGTCGGCACGGGCGTGGAGCTCGGACAGGGTTCCAAGCATCGAAGGGCTACGCGCATGAAGATCGGGTTCGTCGTCAACGACATCGCCACCGAGACGGCTGGTTACACCACCACCCGGTTGGCCGTCGCGGCGATCAATGCGGGACACGAGGCGTGGGTCATGACACCGGGCGATTTCGCCTACGACCCCGACGAGAAGGTCAAGGCGCGCGCCGTCCATGCTCCCAAGGACAGGTATGCCAGTACTGCGTCGTACCTGAAGGGCCTACGCAGCACTGGCGCGCGCAGCAGTCGGATCACCGTCGATGACCTCGATGTCCTGATGCTGCGCAACGACCCCTCCCAGGATGTCGAGATGCCGTGGCGCCAGAACGCGGCCATCGACTTCGGGCGACTGGCCATGCGCAACGGGGTCATCGTCCTGAACGACCCGAACGGGCTTGCCAAGGCGCTCACCAAGATGTACTTCCAGCAGTTCCCGGAGGAGGTGCGTCCACGGACCATCATCACGCGCGATCGCGATGAGATCAGAGAGTTCGTCAAGGAGCAGGACGGCCATGCGGTGCTCAAGCCACTTCAGGGCAGCGGCGGCAAGGGTGTCTTCATGGTCGACCACGCGACCAAGAAGAACCTCAATCAGATGATCGACGCTCTGACTCGCGACGGCTACGTCATCGCCCAGGAGTACCTGAGCGAGGCCGAGCAAGGGGACACGCGGCTGTTCATGATCAATGGTCGGCCCTTCAAGTACAAGGGCCGGTACGCCGCTTTCAAGCGATTGAGGCAGGGTGACGACATTCGTAGCAACGTGCACGCTGGGGGGCAGATCGCACCGGCGCAGATTACTGACAGGGAGCTTCGGATCTGCGAGATCGTGCGGCCCAAGCTGGTCACCGACGGCATGTTCCTGGTGGGGCTCGACATCGTCGGCGACAAGCTCATGGAGGTCAACGTGTTCTCGCCCGGAGGTCTCGGCAGTGCCCAGACCTTCGAGAAGGTCAACTTCTGCACCGGGGTTATCAGCGCTTTGGAGCGAAAAGTCGACTACATGAACACCTACCGGCGCAGGTTCTCAAACGTTCAGATGAACACGCTGTAGCGGGAGCACAGACGCTCACAACGCAATGACACCGCTGGTACTCAACGGCGATGACCGCCGTGCACGCATCGCAGGATAAACAAGCGTGAGCTGAATGCGCCGTGTATTCTCCGCGATGCACGGGCATAGGATAGACGTCGATCGTGATAGGGCTCGCACTTCCATCCAGCAAGCTGGTGAATGTGCGCCGTTGATCCCCGGAAACGACGCAGTGTACTTGGTACATGCGCACTCGTTGGCAGGGGGAGACCATGGACCTTCTCGTCACGCGGGCCGACCCAGCGATAGGGCATGCCGACGATCACCATCTGACAAGCCTCATCGCAATCGTCGCCTCGACCCTCTTCCTTACGTTGCTGTCTGTGTTCACGGGGGAGATCGGCGTCCTGTGGCCGCTCTATCTCGCACCGATCCTGATAGCGGCCTTGTCGTACGGCGTACCAGGGGCAGTGACCACTGCAACGCTGTGCGCTGGAATCGTGGCGCTCGTCCTGCCGGGGGTCGGTCGCTGGGCCGATCACCTCGGCGTTGTTGTGGGGTTCGTGATATTCCTCGGCTGCGGAGTCGCGGTCGGTGTCGCTGCGAACCGAAACCGGCGTCTGGTTCGCACGGCGGAGCAGGCATCCATCTACGATCCGGAGACCGGTCTGTTCAAGCCCGGCACGTTGCGCGAGCGTCTTGCCGAAGAGGCTGAGCGGGGAGTCCGGCATGGATACGACGTCGCGCTGCTGATCGTTCGCATCGATGACCTCCCGAGGTTCCGAGAGCAGTTCGGTGCGTACAAGACGGGGCTGCTCTTCGAGCACCTGGCGGCCGTGGTGAGTATCGCCGTGCGAGGAACCGACGTGGTAGGGCGTTTCGCGCCTGACGCTCTCGCGGTCATCGCACCCTTCACCGCTCCGAGCGATGCCGCTGGCGTCGCGGAGCGTGTCGAGCGTGCGGTCGGCGAAGCCGCGTTCGAGGGCGACGTGCTCGAGCCGGCAACGCGCTGCAGTGCGACGGTGGTCTGGGCATCCGCGCCCCAGGAGGCGACGGGGCCCGACGGGCTCGTCGGGCTGGCCGAGGAGCGGCTCGAGGCGAGACCATGAAGGCCCTCGGTGCTGCAGCCCCGCTGTTCGTCTTCTGGCTGGTGCTCACCGGATCGCTGGCGCCAGCCGACCTTGCGCTGGGGCTCGCGCTGTCTGTGCTCCTTGGCTGGTGGGCGGCGCGCGCACTCTGGGCGGCAGGGGACGAGCCGTCGCTGAGCTTGAAGCAGGCCGTGCGCTTCTGTGGCTACCTGCTCTGGCTCATCAAGGAGATCGTTGTTGCCGCGGTAGGCGTGGCCGAGAAGGTCCTGGACCCCCGGATGCCCATCGAACCGGTCGTGGTCGTCCATCACAGCCCGCTTGGTCGCACCGTCTCGCGGGTCGTGTTCGCCAACTCGATCACGCTGACCCCGGGCACGCTCACCGTCGATGTGGATGAATCGGGCTACACCGTGCACTGTCTCAGCGAGGAGTTCGCAACGGGCATCGAGAACGGTGAGATGGAGTCGCGAATCCGACGGGTGTTCGAGGAGTGATGATGGACACATTCCTCTGGGGACTCGGTATCTTCTTGCTAGCCAACGCCTTGCTGTGTCTGACCCGGGCGTACCTTGGCCCGACCGTGGCGGACCGGATCCTGGCGGTCAACATAGTCGGCACCAAGACCCTTGTGGTACTCGTGCTGCTCGCCTACATCTTTGGTCGCAGCCTGTATCTCGACATCGCGTTCGTCTATGGATTGCTCAACTTCGCTGTCACCGCCATAGCCGCACGTCTCATGGAGACCGGTCGGCTGATGGGGGACTGGTCATGAGCCTGATTGCAGCCATCGTTCAGGCCGCGGCGGTCATCCTGTGCGTCATGGGCGCCTTCTTCTTCCTTGTCGGCACCGTCGGCATACTGCGGCTCCCGGACTTCTTCTCGCGCACGCATGCGGCCACCAAGTGCGACACCGTCGGTGCGGGTTCGATCCTGCTGGGACTCACGCTCTTGGAGGGCTTCAGGCCTGATGCCCTCAGGCTCATCGCGCTCGCCGGACTCGTGCTGGTCTCGAGTCCCACGGCTGGCCATGCACTCGCCCGTGCGGCCTATCGCACGGGGCTCAAGCCGTGGACGCTCGCGGCCAAGGACAAGGGCGGTGACGCGGCGTGAGCAAGGCCTTCGACATCACGCTCATGGTTCTGCTCATCACCTGCGCGATCGCAGTGATCCGCACCAAGGACCTGCTCGGTGCTGTGGTCATCTTCTCGACCTACAGCCTCTTGATGTGCCTGATCTGGCAGCACAGGGGGGCCCCCGATGTTGCGATGACAGAGGCAGCGGTTGGCGCCGGCATCACCACCGTCTTGTTTCTGCTCGCGATCAGCAAGACGGTGAGGCGAGAGAAATGAAGCGTGCGCTGACAGCAGCCCTGCTCATCATCGTCGCGCTGCCGATGCTCTACGCCGTCGCACAGCTTCCGCCACAGGGCAGCCCTACGAGCCCGGCCTACACGCATGTCTCGGCTCGCTACCTTGAGGCCGGGCCAGAGGAGGCCGGTGCCGAGAACGTGGTCACCGCGGTCATTCTCAACTACCGCGGGTTCGACACGGACGGCGAGGTCACGGTGATCTTCACGTCGCTCGCGGCGGTCCTGGCGGTTCTGCTGGGTGTTCGCACGGGCGAGAAACCGCTTGCCGGGCAGCCCGTGTCGTCGGTGGAAGCGAGTGTCGTCGTCTCGTTCGTGGTACGGCTGCTCGCGCCGGCGATCGCGCTGTTCGGGATCTACGTCATCTTGCACGGCCATGTCTCGCCGGGAGGGGGCTTCCAGGGCGGCGCGATCCTCGCATCGCTCCTCATCATCATCACCACCATTCTCGAACGCGCGCAGGCCGAGGCGCTCGTCCCGCTTCGGATACGCAGATGGCTGCAGATAGCGGCGCCGCTCGCTTTCTTCACGGTGGGTGTGGCCGGTTTGGTCGTCTTCGGCAACTACCTCCAGTTTCCTCGGACGCACGACCTCGCGTGGCTCACCGTCACCTGGCTCACCATCATCGAGATCGGTATCGGGGTGGGCGGCGCTGCCATCCTCGCGACGATCTTCTGGACGATGGGGGGCGACTCATGATCGATGCGCTGTGGACGAACCTCGACTACGTGGGCTCGGTCGTGCTGTTCTGCATCGGCCTCTACTGCGTCATCACGAAGAACAATCTCATCAAGAAGTTCATCGGGATCAATATCATGGAGACCGCGGTGTTCGCCTTCATCGTCGCGCTGGGCGTCGTCGAAGGTGGCGATGCACCGATCATGGGCTCCGGTGCGACTCCGCCGTTCACCAACCCGATTCCGCAAGCGCTCATTCTGACCGGAATCGTGGTCGCGGTCAGCACGACCTCACTTGCCCTGAGCCTCATCATCCGCATCTATCGGCACTGCGGGACCATCGAAGCCGACGAGCTGCGGGAGATGGGGTGAGATGTCTGCGTCAACGATGATCGTGGCGGTCATCATCGTGCCCCTGCTCGGCGCGGTGCTGACACCTGTCGTAGGCGGACGCAGCGGCAAAGCGGCAGGCCCTTGGGCCTTCGGCACCATGCTCCTGACCTCCGCCATCGGGGTCTACCTCATGGCGCACGTTGCGCGGGTCGGGCCGTTCTCTGCGTACCTGGGCGGGTGGGAGCCGCCTTACGGCATCGAGCTGCGGTTCGACGAGTTCTCCGCTTCGATCAGCGTGATCTGCCTGCTCGGCACCCTCGCGATCCTGTTCTCCTTCCGCTACGCCGAGAAGGAGCTGCCTGCCGAGCGCCTTCGCTACTACTACACGCTTCTGCTGCTGAACCTCACGGGCATGATCGGGTTCGTGGTGACCGGCGATCTGTTCAACCTGTTCGTCTTCATGGAGATCCTGTCGCTCTCGAGCTACGCGCTTGTGGCGGTGAGCGGTGAACACACCGCGGAGATGGCGGCGTTCAAGTACCTCATCATGGGGGCGGTCTCGTCGCTGTTGGTCCTGTTCGGCATCGGGTTGCTCTACGCGCTGACCGGCAGCCTGAACATGGCGGACATCTCAACCCGTCTCACCGGGGCCGCTGAGGCTCCGGCGATGCTCGCCTTCGCGGTGCTCGCCGTCGGTTTCGTGGTCAAAGCGGCGGTCTTCCCGCTGCATATCTGGCTTCCGGATGCCCATGCGATCGCCCCCAGCCCGGTTAGCGCCATCCTCTCGGGCCTGGTGGTCAAGATGGGGCTGCTGGGGTTGGTCCGCATCTACCAGATCTACTACGGCGCTCGCGTGCTCGATCTGAGCACATTCAACCTGATGCTCGTGTGGCTGGGCGCCATCTCGATCGTGATGGGCGCCTTCTTCGCGATCTTCCAAGAGGACATCAAGATGATGCTCGCGTACTCGACGATCTCCAACGTCGGCTACATCGTCATGGGCCTCGGGCTGGCAAGCCAGTACAGCGTGATCGGTGCGACCGTCCATGTGTTCAACCACGCGATCATCAAGGCCACGCTCTTCTTGGGTGCCGGCGCCCTCATCTATCGGACGGGCTACCGCAACCTGACCGATCTGCGCGGGGTCGGACGCTCCATGCCCCTCACCACCGCTGCTATCTCGATCGGGGCGGTCTCGATCGTGGGCATCCCGCCGACCGCGGGCTTCCTGTGCAAGTGGTACATCGCGCTCGGCGCGATCGAGGCGAACCAACCGTTCTTCGGCTTCGCCCTCGTGTTCGGGGCGCTCTTCATCTTCGTCTACTACATACGGATGGTGAACGCGTTCTACTTCCAGCAGCCGGTGCACCCGGAGATCCTCGAGCTCAAAGAGGCACCGCCCAGCATGCTCGTGCCGGTTCTCCTGCTCGCCGCTCTGTGCCTGATCATGGGGATTCTGGGCCGGCTGCCGTTGAGCTTCATCGAGCCCGCGGTCGCGCGCCTGCTCGGGACGCTGGGGATGGGGGGCTAGAGTTGGAAGTCGTCGATCTCAGACCGATGCTTGCGCCGGCGATATCGTTCGCGTGTGCCGGTCTCGTGTTCGCCTCCCGGCGCAGCCGGTTCTGGCTGTACTTCTGGAGCCTGAGTGCTGCGGCGATCAAGCTCGTCGTCGTCATGTCGATGCTGCCCGGCGCCCTCAAGGGGAACGTCTACGTCTACAACCTCGTCGACTTCACTCCGGGAATCGGACTCGCCTTCCGCGCAGACGCGTTGGGGATGTTCTTCGCCGCGGTGAGTTCCACGCTCTGGCTTATCACGACGGTCTATGCGATCGGCTACATGGAGCCCGAGCATTCGAAGACCCGGTTCTTCGGCTTCTTCGCGCTGTGTGTCTCGGCAACCGTGGGCATCGCGTTCGCGGAGAACCTGCTCACGCTGTTCCTGTTCTACGAGACGCTCACCATCTGCACCTATCCACTCGTGGTCCACGAACAGACCCCCGAGGCGATGAAGGCGGGCAGGAAGTACCTGGCATACACCCTGATCGGCGGCGCGTTCGTCCTTCTGGGTTCGGTCGTCACCTACGACATGGCGGGCACGCTCACCTTGAGCAAGCCGGGCATCCTGTCGCTATCGGCGGGGGTGGGGCCGCTCTCTTGGCTCCTGTTCGCGTTCGTGATCGGGTTCGGCGTCAAACTCGCGATCATGCCGCTTCACGGCTGGCTACCGAGCGCGATGGTCGCACCGACTCCGGTCAGCGCGCTTCTGCACGCGGTCGCGGTGGTCAAGGCGGGGGCGTTCGGCCTGCTCCGCGTCTTCTACAACGTCTTCGGGGTCACCCTCCTGCGCGAGTTACCGCTCGTCTCGTGGCTGTCGTGGGTGGCGGTGTTCACGATCTTCGCGGCCTCGTTCATCGCGATCTTCCAGGACAACTTCAAACGGCGCCTCGCGTACTCCACCATCAGCCAGCTGAGCTACATCGTGCTCGGTGCGACCTTGCTCACGCCCTATGGAGCGACCGCGGCCATCGCGCATATCGCGAACCAGGCATTCGCCAAGATCACCATGTTCTTCGTGGCCGGCTCCATCCAGCGGACGACCGGCAAGACCCAGGTCCACGAGTTCGCCGGGCTGGGATACCGGATGCCCTACACGATGGGGGCCTACACGGTGGCCGCCTTGAGCTTCGTGGGCTTTCCGATGTTCGCCGGTTTCATCACCAAGTGGTACCTGTCGCTCGGGGCGCTCCAGGCCGAGGAGTGGTGGTTCGCGCTCGTGATGGTCGTGAGCTCACTCCTGAATGCGGCGTACTGGTTCCCGATCGTCTACATCGCGTTCTTCAAGGTGCCTCCCGGTACGGAGATCGACATCCGGGAGGCTCGGCCGACCCTGTTGTGGCCGACCTTGATCTGCGCCGCGTACGTGATCTTGCTCGGGCTCACGACGCAGGTACCCGGCATGCCATTCTCGCTTGCAGAGGCAGCCGTCCATTCCGTCTTCGGCATGTAGGGGGTGGGCGTCGTGGATGCCCGAATGGTCACATCGTTCCTGCCACCGGTTGCGTTCCTGCTGCCGATTCTCGCTGCGGTGATCATCGTCCCCGCGACGGCGCGCCACGAACGCCTGCGCCGGATCGGCCTCACCCTCGTCTGCGTCGCGACGGTGGCGGTGGCGGTGTGGTTCGTTCCCGGTGTGCTCGACGGCGTGGTGTATGAGACCCATGTCATTCAGGTCACCCCGGCCATATGGATGTACCTGCGCGTCGATGCGATGGGTGCGCTGTTCGGTCTGACCGCGGCGATCCTGTGGCTCCTGGCGCTCGTGTACTCGTTCGGCTACATGGACGGCGGCAAACGGCTTGGTCGCTACTACGCGTTCCTCGTGCTGGCGTTGGGCTGGACCATGGGAATCGCCTATGCCGGCAACCTGCTCACCTTCCTGATCTTCTACGAGCTGTTCTCGATTCTCACGTACCCGCTCATCGTGCATGAGGAGACGCCCGAGGCCATGGCGGCGGGCACCAAGTACATCGTCTACATCCTGATAGGCGGCTCGCTCGTTCTGCTCGCCATCGTGTCGACCTACTTCCTCGCCGGCGACCAGACGCTGACGCCCGAG
Source organism: Coriobacteriia bacterium (assembly GCA_034370385.1). Taxonomy (NCBI): domain Bacteria; kingdom Bacillati; phylum Actinomycetota; class Coriobacteriia; species Coriobacteriia bacterium. The sequence continues at coordinate 135,569 of JAXMKZ010000004.1, read as the reverse complement.
GGACTGCTCACGATGGAGATGGGCCGCACCCAGCTCATCGCGGTGTTCTGGTGCTTCATAGCCGGCTTCGGGGTGAAGGCGGCGCTTGCTCCGCTGTACGGGTGGGTTCCCGATGCGCACCCCGCCGCGCCGGCGCCGTTCTCCGCCGTGCTTTCAGGGGTGATGGTGGCGGCGGGCACGTTCGGGATCATGCGGGTCTTCTACAACGTGTTCGGGGTGGACCTGGTGCGCGAGCTCGGTCAAGCGCCCTACCTCGCCGGTGTGGCAGCGTTCACCGTGCTATTCGCGGCGATACTCGCGGTCAACCAAGACAACCTCAAGCGGCGTCTCGCCTATTCGACGATCAGCCAGATGGCGTACGCCGCGCTCGGGGTGGCGCTTCTCGGGCAACAAGCCGCCACGGGTTCGCTCGTGCACATCACGAACCACGCCTTCATGAAGGGTGCACTCTTTCTGTGCGCCGGTCTGTTCATCAAGCGGGCAGGGGCGCGCAGGGTGAGCGAGCTCGACGGGATCGGTCGCGTGATGCCGATCACCTCGGCGGCGTTCGCCCTCGTCGCGCTGAGCATGATCGGCACGCCGCCCCTGTCCGGTTTCGTGAGCAAGTGGTACCTCGGTCTGGGCATGCTCGACATGGACGAGCCGCTCTACCTCGTGGTGTTGCTGGGGGGTGCGCTGCTCGCCGCGGTCTACCTGTTGCCGATCGTGTACGCCGCGTACTTCAAGCCCGCCGGGGCAGCTGCCCTGGCGCTCGCAGATCGTACGGGTCGCGAAGCCCCGTGGGTCATGCTCGTCCCGCTCATCGCCGCCGCCGCGCTCACGGTGTTGCTCGGGCTCGCAGCCTCGGTGGATGGCATGCCGCTGTCGCTCGCGCGACTCGCGGCGCAGATCGCCTTCGGCCAGTGAGGGGAAGGGGAGGTCCGGCATGGACGCCGGCCACGCAGCGCATGCTGTCGAATCCATAGTCGAGGAGTTGCACGTCGCGTATAGCGTGCTGCCGCCGCTTGTCGTAGCGGTGCCGCTCATAGGCGCGCTCCTCGTGCTGGCGACCGGCAAACGGTGGCCGCGTCTTCGCAACGCGCTCGTCGTGGGCGTGACCGGACTCACCCTGCTGCTCGTGGTGGTCATGATCGGCCCAGTGGTTGCGGAGCACCGCATAGGTGCCCAGTTACCTGCCCTGCTCGGGCAGATCACGTTTACGGTCGACGCGTTCGGGCTGCTCTTCGCACTGTTCACGACGTTCGTGTGGTTCGCCTCGACGCTCTACTCGCTTGACTACCTCAAGCACGAGCATGCGCACGACCGGTACCACGCGACGAGTCTGATCGTGCTGGCGGCGAACCTGGGCGTGGTGCTCGCCGGGGACCTCGTGACGCTCTACCTGTTCTTCGAGGCTCTTGGGCTCGTGGCGTTCTTGCTCGTGATCCACACGGAGACCGACGAGGCCAAACGCGCGTCGATGAAGTACTGGTGGATGACGATTGTCGGCGGTTTCGCACTACTCGCCGGCATCATGCTGACCTTTGCGCTCGGCGGCACGGGCGCGCTGAGGCCACTTCCGGCCAGCGAGGGCGCCGAGGCGCTGCGCTGGGCCGCTTCGGCGCTGCTGATACTGGGATTTGGCGTGAAGGCGGGCATGCTGCCGGTACACGTGTGGCTGCCTGACGCGCATCCGGTGGCACCGTCGCCAGCCAGCGCCCTGCTCTCCGGAGTGATGATCAAGGCGGGCGCCTACGGCATCTTCCGTACGCTGTTCGTGCTCATGCGCCCGGAGATCAGCGCGTCTCTCGAAGAGAGCGCATGGCACTTCAGCAGCCAGCTCGGTCTCGTGGTGCTCTGGACAGGCATGGCCACGATGCTCATCGGCGTTCTGCTCGCACTCGGTCAGTCGAACGCCAAGCGGATGCTCGCCTACCACAGCGTGAGCCAGATGGGATTCATCCTCGCCGGCCTAGGCGCTGCGGCATACCTGGGCACGCACGGAGCGATGGGCATCGGCGGCGCGCTCTATCACGTGGTGAACCACGCGATCTTCAAGGGAGCACTGTTCCTCGGCGTGGGGGCGGTGTTCTACCGCACGGCCGAACTCGATATGTACAAGCTCGGCGGGCTGTGGAAGCGCATGCCGCTCACCTTCCTGTTCACCCTCATCGCCGCCTTCGGCATCACGGGGGTGCCGCTGTTCAACGGCTTCGTGAGCAAATGCATGATCCACCACGCGATCGTGGAGGCGGGGGAGCTGCACGAGCTCGCGTCACTGGGCGTCGCCGAGTGGATATTCATCATCACGTGCGGCGGCACGGCGTGCTCGTTCATCAAGCTGATCGGCTTCGTATTCCTGGGCAAGGCGAAGCAGGAGTATGGACCTGAGGTCAGAGAGGTGCCGCTCCGCATGCTTCTGGGCATGGGGATGCTCTCGGGCGCGATCGTGGTCCTCGGTGTAGCGCCGCAGCTTCTGCTGCGCGGGTTATTCGTGCCGGGGCTCGAGTCTTGGGGACTGCACGCGACCCTGCTTGAGAAGTATCTCGAGACGATGTTCCTGAGCGCCGCCGACCTGCAGTCGCTCATCATCCCGTTCGTGCTCGGGGCGCTCATCTTCATCGTCGGAAAGCGTTTCGGGCTGTTTCATCTTCACGCACCCGCATGGTTCGGTGTGGACTACTGGTACTGCAGAGCCGCGCACGGTCTGATCTCTGCCTGCGCGTTCATCGACGAGTGGTACGAGCACGGGCGTTCATCGCTTTCGAGATGGTTGAGCCGGACCGGTGTCGCGTACGCCGCTGCATGGGTGCGCCTGGATCGGCAGCGCCACCGATTCGTGACCACGCTGCTCACCGGTGCCCCCGGTCCGCGAAACCAGCGCTTCGTCCAGCACGCGTACGTCGAGCTTGAGCGCGAACGCCAAGCGACGGTCCGACAGGCGATCGACGCGCTGACGCGTGACCTCGATGCAGGAGATCGGCCGACAGGCGAGCGCGAAGCCCTCATCGATGCGGGGCGGCACGTGGCCTTGTACATGTCCGGCCGCGTGTTCACCGAGCGGATGGGCGTCGTCTCGGACATCGTCCGCTTCGGGCTTGCCGAGGAGATACGTGAGGGTTTCGACAGCGTGGTCGAAGGGCTGGTCAGCTCACGCGAGGAGGTCGCCGAGACGGTGCTGCACGTCGCGCCGAAACGTGTGGCAGGGCAGGACGTCAATCGGGAGATCTCCGCAGGCGTCAACCGCTTGATCGGCCAGGAGCGCTTCGATCGGCGCCTCGCGACGCTCGTCCCGCCCCGGGGCGGTCACCTGCCAGGAGCCGACCCGAGAACCGCCGCGTCGACCGGGGCTCTGGCGCACCTGTACCGCTCAGAGGGGCTGAGCCGCCTTGAGCGGTTCGCGCGCTGGCTCTCTGAGATAACCCGCTTGGCTGTCGAGTCCGTCACGCAGGAGCGCGCGAGCTGGGCGTTCGAGAATCGCTTCGACGAGGCGAGCGTGGTGAGCACGCGCGTCGCCATACAGCGCTACGCACGCGACATGTCCTTCAATGTAGCCGTCATCTTCGTGGTCTTGCTCGCGTTCCTCGGTGCTCTGGCGGTACGGGCCTGACGGGCTGGTTGGTGGAGAGGTCGTTGACCGCAGGATGGAGTCTGGTTCCGCAGACCGAAGCGAGTGAGGGGGTTCGCCTTGAGTCAATCGCCCAACGCACGGCCGATTGAGCGCGTGTGGGACTATCCGCGGCCTCCCTCGGTCATGCGCGAGTCACTACACGTGCGCGCGCTCGTGGCGGGTCATGTCATCGTCGATACCCGCCGACCCGTTCTCATTCGCGAGACGAGTCACCCGCCGGTCTACTACCTGCCGCCCGAGGACGTCGCACGCGAGTTCCTCGTCCCGAGCACGCATCGGACGCACTGCGAGTTCAAAGGCGAAGCACACTACTTCTCGCTCGCCATCGACGGCAGTAACGCCAGCAACGTGGCGTGGTACTACCCGCATCCGTCGCCCGGGTATGAGGAGCTGACCGATCACATCGCCTTCTACGCGTGGGCGCTCGATGAGGCAACGGTCGACGGCGAGCAGGTTGAGCCGCAGCCGGGGCACTTCTACGGTGGCTGGGTGACGAGCTGGCTCGAGGGCCCGTTCAAGGGTGCTCCCGGGACGATGGGCTGGTGACGAGAGCCTTGTTGGCCGCGATGCCCTGAAGCGACCGATTCGGTTGACGCCGTTCTAACGGCGGTAGTACCATTGGTACGACCATCGGGTACTACCAAAGGGGGTATGGTGCTATGGCTGTCGAGAAGTTCAGCATTTCACTCCCGGATGATCTCGTGATCGACATCGACGAACTCGCCGTATCCGAGGGTTTGACGCGAAGCGGCGTGATACGCGAGGCCGCGGCAACGTACGTCGCGTCTCGGAAGTCGGTGCAGTACGAGCGTCTGCGACGCGAACGCATTGACTCCGCCCTCGCGGGTTTCGAGCAGGTGGCGGCGAGCTGGGGCCAGGACGACCAGACATCGCTCGACCACCTACGCGTGCTCCGTGGCGAATGCGCTGAGGGCCGCGGCGGACGTGAAGACGAGCATCGTGGATGAGCGCCGGCTCGTCGTGCTTGACTCCTCGGTGGGCGTCAAGTGGATCAAGCCGGAACCCGGGCGAGCCGATGCCATCGGGCTGCTCGCTGAGCATCGCGAGGGGCGTATCCGGCTTGTTGTGCCCGCTCACTTCATCCACGAAGTAGTGGGGGTCGCCGTGCGGCACGGTGGTCCCGAACGAGGAGAGACGACGTGGGCCAGCCTGCGCAACAGCGACCTCACGGTGGTCGGGCTCGACGATACTCTGGCCGCCGCCGCGTTCGACCAATGCCGTCTGCTGGGATGCTCGTTCTACGACGCGCTGGCCCCGGCTCTTGCCGAGCGCCTGGGCGCGACCCTCTTCTCGGCTGACGCAAGGGCGCACGCGCGATTCGCAGGGATAGTGCTGATCGGCCAGGCGTGACGTCGGTCGGCGGCTCGCAGACACGTCTCTTCGTTTGTCCGCGTGCTCGGGCGGGAAGAGTTCCCAAGACCGTGAAACTCACCTTCTCGGACCGCTTCACCCGCTATTACTTCACCACAACGCGGAGCGCTAGACTGTCAGACGTACCCTCGGGGGAAGGGAGTTCCAGATGCAGTGTCCTGCATGCGGTGCCGAAGTGGCGTCAGACGGCGCGTTCTGTGGGTCCTGCGGAGCCAGCCTTCAGGCACAGGCGCCGCCTGACCCGGGCGCGGCCTACCCGCCGGCGCATCCCGCTCCCGTCGCACCGGCCTCCCCGGCCGCACCTCCCGTGCAACCCGGGCAATACATCGGCCCTCAGCCCGCTGCGGCAGCCTCGCCCGCGCCCGCGGCCCCGCCCGCCAAGCGCGGCCTGCCTGCCGTGGCCATCGTGGCGATCGTGGTCGGCGCCCTGATCCTCGCGTGCGCCGTGGTCGGTGGCGGTCTGTTCGCCTTCAGGGCGTTCAACGCATCCGATGAGGTCGCGCTCCCGGCTGTCACGCCTCCCGCGCCGGCCCCCTCGGCAGTGGCTACCGAGATGCCTGATCCGGCGCTCGAAGAGCCGGATCCGACGGTCGAGGAGCCGGCCGCCACCGACGCGATCGTCACCGAGGATGAGGCTTCCGCAGTCGTGACGCAGTTCATGGATACTCGTGCCAGCGGGGATATCGAGGGCTCGAAGGTCTACTGCAGCAAGACCATGCTCGCCGGCGAGTACGGCGACTTCGTGAGCGACAAGTACTGGAAGCCGGACAGCTACAAGATCACGCGCACGACCCCCGACCTCATGTACGTCCATGTGACGACGATGGGTATGTGGCCCTCGGGCGAAGAGCCGACGATCTTCTCGGTGTTGCGCGATCCCGACAGCGGACAGGTGCTCATCGACGGCATGCTCGACCCGGAGAACGTCCCGGAGCTTTGGAAATAGGGCGTGCGGGAGAAGACAAGCACAGCTGACGCCGACGTCTGGCTGTTCCATCGCGCACGATCGGCCACCGGCGACCTCTGCGTCTGCCGCCGGGCGCGTATGCTGGGCGCATGACTCCTCAACAGACCTGGGGCCCGAAGGGCCTGACGCAGCAGACTGACCCTGATGCGGACCTTACGCGCTCCTTCGGCGTCGGGTGCGGCGTCATCTTCCTCGTCTTCCTCTGCGGATGGGCCACGATCGCGCTGTTCTGGCTGCGGTAGGCCGAGCGCTGCGGCGTCGGTTCGCAAGTTGTGCACGCGGTTTGCTCTGTCCGGGCTGACCCCTCGCGAAACGGGCGTGGTTCCATGCGCAGCATCCGACGACTGGCCCTCGGTATGACCGTCGTGGTTCTGCTCGTTCTCGCGATCGCGGTCTCGGGATGTGTGTCGACAGGCACCGTCTCGAATCAGCGAAACGAAGCCGATGTGGCTTCGTCGACGGACACATCAGGAGGCGAAGGCGTGGCTACCATCTACCTGGCAGGCGGTTGTTTCTGGGGCGTCGAGAAGTACCTGGCATCGGTGCGCGGAGTCATGAACGCAGAAAGCGGCTACGCCAACGGAATCACCGATTCGCCGACATACCGCGACGTGTCATCTGGCCGATCCGGCTACACCGAGACCGTGCGCGTCGACTACGACCCCACCGTCGCGCCGCTGCCGTTCCTGCTCGACCTGTACTACGAGGTCGTCGATCCCACGTCGCTCAACCGGCAGGGCAACGATCGGGGCACGCAGTACCGCACGGGCATCTACTATTCAGACCCTGCGGATCGCGAGGTAGTCGAGGCTTCGCTCGATAGGCTTCAGAAGCGCTACAACCGGCCCGTGGTCATCGAAGCCGAACCGCTCAAGAACTACACACCCGCCGAGGAGTACCACCAGGATTACCTCGACAAGAACCCGGGCGGGTACTGCCACATCAACCCGGACCTGTTCAAGCAAGCTGCCGAAGCAGTGCCCGATCCGTCACTACTGACGACCGCTTCCGGCGAAGCTGAGTAGCGCCCGACCGCGTCCGGCCCCCCGCGTCCTACGGCCCTGCTCTTGCGACGAGGGCGCGCTCCCGATAGGGTATGCCGAGTTGCCCAACCTTGATGCCGGGGGTGGACTATGAGCTCCTTCTACATAGAGGAGCGCGATTTCGGTACCTTCGTGAATACGCTCGCGCAAAATACGCGCGTCGTGGGACCGGTCGCCAAGCGCCAGAAGTTCGTATTCGGTGAGATCGGTTCGGTCGAGGAGCTTCGCCTCGACTACGACATCACCATCCTGCCGCCGAAGAAGGTGTTCTTCCCGCCCAAGCAAGTGATCGCGCGCTTCGACGCGGACTCGGTGGAAGGAACCATCGCGCCAGTGGACACGGTCCTGCTGGGCGTGCACCCGTACGACGTGCGTGGGATCGACATGACGGACTTCCTGTTCCGGGAGCGCAACGAGGACTGGGACTACCTCGCCCAGCGCGAGGCCACCACCATCGTGGCATCCAACGTCCAGAAGGTGGCCCCGCGTGCCTTCTGGGCCTCGATGATCGACACCAACGAGCCCAAGGGTCATGACGCGTACCTCACCAAGCTCGACGGCGGCTACGTGTTCGAGACGCGCACACCCAAGGGTGAGGCGCTGCTGGCCCGCGGCGCGTTTCGCGATGCGACCGGCCCGGAGGTCGCCGCCGCTCAAAGCGTCAACGCGGATGCGCTCGGCCAGTGCCAGGAGCAACTGCCCTACACCAGCGCCGAGATCGCCAAGACCATCCGTGAGTCGTTCTCCAACGAGGAGCTGTGGGACGAACTCTCCAAGGACTGCTTCAGCTGCGGTTCGTGCAACACCGTATGCCCCACGTGCTACTGCTTCGACATGCGCGACGTGTGGAACCTCGACCAGAAATCCGGCACGCGCACGCGCTACTGGGATGCGTGCCTGACCAAGGAGTTCGCCGCGATCTCGATGCCCGGGGGCGGGCACGAGAACTTCCGCGAGCACCACCAGACCCGCTTCCGCCACCGGTTCATGCGCAAGGGCGCCTACCTCAACGAGAAGCTCGGCAGCCCGGCCTGCACCGGTTGCGGGCGCTGTTCGATGGCGTGCACGGTGGACATCGCCGACCCGGTCCGTGTCATCACTACCATCATGGAGTGGTCGTAATGCCAAGCGAATCACACGACTGCGCGTGCGCTGAGCGCGAGAGCCTCTTCGTCCCGCGTGAGGCCAAGATCCTGCACGCGCACGCACCCACGTCGACCGAGAAGCACTTCACGCTGCAGTTCGCGGATGGGTCCCCGCTCATATTCGAGCCGGGACAGATCCTCGAAGTCGGCGTCATGGGCTACGGCGAGATACCGATAGGCATAGCCAGCTCTCCCACACGGACCCATACATTCGAGATCGTCGTGCGTACGGTGGGCCGCGTGTCCACGGCGATCAACAACAAGAACATCGGTGACTCTCTGTGGGTTCGCGGCCCCCTGGGCCACGGGTTCGATGTCGACGCGCTACGCGGCCACGACGTGCTGGTGGTCGCGGGAGGCATCGGAATCTGCCCGACGAGGAGCCTCATCCAGTACATCGCCGACCAGCGCGATGACTTCGGTCGCTTCGTGCTCTTCTATGGCGCGCGCGACCCGCTGCAGTTGCTGTTTCCTGAGGATAGGGGCGTCTGGCGCGCCACACACGGCATCGAGTATCACGAGACGGTGGACCGTGCCGACATCTCGTGGACGGGCAACGTGGGCGTGATCACGACGCTCTTCCGCAACACGCACCTCTCCGAGGACACCCGCGTTATCATCTGCGGCCCGCCGGTGATGTTCGAGTTCGTCATCCGAGAACTCGACCAGGCCGGGATCAAGCGGGAGAACATCTACGTTGACCTGGAGCGCCGCATGAAGTGCGGCGTGGGCAAGTGCGGTCACTGCCAGATCAACAACAAGTACTGCTGCATCGACGGACCGGTCTTCACCTACGCGGAGATCCACGAGCTCGAGGAGGCGATCTAGCATGCCGGAGACCCGGAAGCCCACACTCGCCTTCTTCGACTTCGCCAGCTGTGAAGGCTGCCAGATCGAGTTCACCAACTACGGCGACGAAGCCACGCTCGAGCTGCTCAAGCACGTCGAGATCGTCGAGTTCCGCGAGGCGATGACCGAGACGACCACCGGACGCATCGACTTCGCCCTGGTGGAGGGCAGTTTCACGCGCGAGGAGGACCGTACTCGTCTGCAGGAGATCCGCCGTCGCTCAAGGGTCGTCATCGCGTACGGCGCGTGCGCGTGCACCGGCGGCATCAATGCGCTGAAGAACCATCAGGACGACTTCGCCGAGTACGTCTACGGCGACGACGCAAGCATGCCTCACCTGCGCAGCGGCACCGCCCGGCCCATCTCGGCGGCCATCAAGGTCGACTACGAGGTGCTCGGGTGCCCGATGAGCAAGGAAGAGCTGCTGCTGGTCATCTCGAACCTGCTGCACGGCACGATCTACTTCGCACCGACCTACCCGGTCTGCGTGCAGTGCAAGCGCCGCGAAACCATCTGCCGCTTCGACGAGGGCGACTACTGCATGGGACAGGTGGCGATCGCCGGTTGCGGCGCGCCGTGCCCCGCCGATGGCATCCCCTGCGAGGCCTGCCGGGGCTTCGTCGAAGACGCGAACATCCCGGCGCTGGAGAAGGTGCTCATGGATCGCGCCGGCTTCAGTCACAAGCGCGCGGTCGGCAAGTCACGCATGTTCACGGCGAACCTGAGGAGCTAGACGCCCCATGCTGCAGAACATCAACATCGACGTTCATCATCTGACCCGCGTCGAGGGCCATGGCAACATCAAGGTGAACGTGACCGACGGCGTCGTGGAGACGTGCGAGTGGCAGGTGCCCGAGGCCCCGCGCTTCTTCGAGGCGATGTGCCGCGGACGTCACTACTCTGAGGTCGGACGCATCACGAGCCGCATCTGCGGCATCTGCTCGATCGGACACACGCTCGCGTCGGTGAAGGCGACCGAAGCCGCCCTCGGCATCGAGGTCACGCCGCAGACGACGAAGCTGCGCACGCTGCTCAAGCATGCCGAGAACTTCGACAGCCACGTGTTGCATGTCTACGTGCTCGTCGCGCCGGACCTGCTAGGGGCTCCGTCCGCGTTCGCGCTCGTCGAAACGCACGCCGAGGTGGTGGCGCGCGCCCTGCGCCTCAAGCGCCTCGCGCACGAGTGGGGTTCGCTCATCGGCGGCCGCACGACGCACCCCACGACGGTGCTGCCCGGCGGCTTCTCGAAGGTGCCGACTGTGCCCGAGCTGTCCGCCATGCGTGACAAGCTCGCCGCAGCCGTGCCCGACCTGCAGGCCACGCTCGAGACGATCGCCGCCCTCGCACCCGGCATCCCCGCGTTCGACCGACCCACCGAGTACATGGCGGTCTCATCAGACAGCGAGTACGGCCTGTACGACGGCTTCGTCCAGACGATCCTGCCCGATGGCGACCGCGCCCGCTACGACGTGGCCGACTATCGCAGCTGCACCAACGAGTACGTCTCGCCGCTCTCGACGGCCAAGTACACCAAGAACCGCCTCGACAGCTACGCGGCCGGGGCGCTTGCGCGCTTCAACGTGAACTACGACATGCTGCACCCGGAGGCCAAGAAGGTCGCCGAGTCGCTCGGCATGGGACCGATCTGCACCAACCCGTACATGAACTCCGTGGCCCAGGTCGTCGAGATCGTCCACTCGGCCCACGAGGCGCTGCGCCTGTTCGACGAGCTCATCGCCGAGGGCGTGACGGAGGAGCCGCTCGTCATGCCCACGCGCTCGGGCACCGGGGCGGCAGCAGTCGAGGTGCCGCGCGGCATCCTGTTCCACGAGTACACCTTCGACGACGAGGGCTTCTGCACGGAAGCGGACTGCATCATCCCCACCGGCCAGAATCACGCCAACATCCAGGCGGACTTCGATGCTTTGCTGCCGTGGCTCATGGCCTCCGGGAAGTCCGAGGACGAGATGCGCCTCGCATTCGAGATGCTCGTGCGCGCCTACGACCCCTGCATCTCGTGCTCGACGCACTACCTGGACGTGGAGTTCGTCCGCTAGCGCGTGCGCTACCTCATCGGCATCGGCAACTACTACGGGCGCGACGACTCCATCGGTCTGCGCATCGCCGAGCACGTCGGCGAGGCCGGACTCGACGAGGGTTTTCGCGCAATCGATCTGGGCGGCAACCTGCTCGATCTGGTGCACTACCTCGACGCCGAGACCGAGTCGGTCCTCATCGTCGACGCAGCGAAGATGGGGCTGACCCCGGGCGAGTTCGCGCTCTTCACGCCCGACCAGGTGGCCAGCAGGCGCGGGCATGCCGGTCTGAGCACCCACGAGGCCGACCTCATGAAGGTGCTCGAGTTCGCCGCCTTGCTCGGCAACCCGCTGCCTCCCATCACGATCCTGGGCGTCGAGCCCGCCGAGCTTGCGGACGAGCCGGGTCTCTCGCCGGTGCTGCAGGCTCGCTTTGGCGAGTACGTCGATGCGGCTGTGACATTCCTGACCACGACGCTCTGAACTGCTCCGCAGGGCGCTGAGCCAGCTCCTCAGGTGGTCGCCGGCTTGGCGGGGAGCGGCTTTCCGCACGCAATGCAATTCCGATTCGTGGGGACGTTACCAGCTCCACATGCGGGGCACGTGGTGCGGATGCGCAGCGCATAGGGAGTCGCCGTCGGACGCGCAGGGGTCCCCGCAACTACGGCAGCAATCGGAACTGGGGCGACTGCCGGAACGTGGATGACATCCCCGCCGGCGACGGCCACGCCGGCATCGAGCGACAGCGCGGGGACGGGTCGGAGGGGCGGCGGCTCCGGCACCTCCCGCTCGGCCGCAGGCAGCACCGAGCGCATGTGCGCGATGCGGGCATACTGCGGATGAGCGCCGGGTGCCCCCGAGGACGCGAGGACCTCCGCGAGCGCGGCACGGGCGGCGGGCGGCAGATCGTCTTCGCCTGTCAATCCCAGCGCGGAGTCGAACGGCCAGGCAAGGCAGCCGTATGCCGCCTCGACTGAGGCGAGACCCAGCCGGGTATCGTGCATCGCGAGTCGTTTCATGAGGGTCAGCATGGCGCTCGGCTCGTGCATCGCCAGTAGTGCTTCGCGGTCGCTGGCGGCAATCGCCTCGAGCCACGAGCTCTCGACCTTCCTGCGGATTCCTGGATCGTCGAGGTCGGACACGGTAAGGAAGTTGCCTTCGTTGTCGGTGGGGACTCCGTGCTTCGACCCGATCACGATCGAATCGATGTGCACCCTCTCACGGCAGACGAGCAGGGCGAGCCCCGCCCGTTGTTCGTCGATTGGCAGGGCCGTGAACGCGGAGCTCACCGCAAGAACCGTGCGCGGTCCCTCCTCAAACGAGATGGCGTTGAGTGAGTCTGAGTTGAACACCGCCAAGTCGTTCTGGAGACCCATGCGACCCGTCGCGGTCAAGACGTCATGCAGCGCCTGGGTCGTGACTGGCAGCATCTCGGCGGGGAGCGCAACGGCGCCCAACGTGGTCACGGCCTCCCGTGAGGCGCGCTTCCTCAGGAAGGGCAGCGTGATGGCCGGCAACAGAAGCAGCAGGAGGTCAAGGGGTAGCCGCAGGCCACGTGGCGCGAATCCGGTCGAAGCCCAGAGCAGGGCTGACAGGCCCACCAAGACCAGGCCGAGGGCGATTGCGGCACCGTAGTACCACCACTTGCTCCGGTCGGTGTCTATCGCGGCCCACAGCGTGCGGTGCTTCATCGCCCCTCCACCACGAAGTGTCTGCGCGATTCTATCGGAAGTGCAGGGTGGCCGCAGGCCGGCGCTCACCGCTCCTGCACGCGCCACCGGAGGGCGGCGATCAGGGCGCGGCGCCTCTCGTCCAAAGGCAGCGACGAGTCGATCTGCTCGGCAAGTCCCAGCTCTTCAGCGAGGCGCTCGAACAGTCCACCCGAGGCCACGAACTGCGTCGAGCTGCCGGCTCCTCGCACATCGAGAAGCCCAGAGGCGGCAAGGCGCGCGAGGTCGCTTGCGGCGGTCACGGACGACACAGCCGCGATCTCACGGTAGTAGCGGTTGGTGACGGCCCTGCCCAGGAACGCGTCGTAGAGGGCCTCCACACCTCTGAGGTCGCCGAGCCCTTGAGCGAGGTTCTCGAGCCCGACCCAGATGTCGCTCTGTACGGCGTGTTCGAGCTCGTAGGTTTCCACCTGCGCGACGTGGGCCGACAGATGCGCCTGTACGAAGCCGGTGACGTTGGCTGCGGCGTCCCACTGCGTTCCCAGAGCGGTGAAAGCTGCGTAGTAGTCGTGTGCATGCGTGCCCCACCACTCCTCGAGCGACGTGAACTCGGGCCGACGGTAGCCGCCGCGGAGCATCACGAGGCTCGCGACGATGCGCGCGGTACGACCGTTTCCATCGGCGAAGGGATGGATCGCCGCGACGGTGACATGCGCCAGCGCCGCGAGCACAGGCGTCGGCAACGGAGTGTCCTCGAGGTCCGTGGTGGCTTCGGCCAGCAGTGCGCCGACAAGCTCCGGGTCCGGGGGAGTGAACCGCACAGCGCCGCTCGCGCTGTCGACGACGAACACGGGCCTCTCCCGGTAGCGCCCGGCGCCCAGAGCGTGCGAGCCCGCCAAGACGCGATCGTGGATGGCCCGAACGACTTCGGGGTGCCAGACAAAATCGGGATCATCGGCCCGACGAAGCGCGTACGTCATCGCGTCGCGGTAACCGGCGACCAGGGCCGCATCAGCCTCGGTGACACGCGCCGGGCGGTCTGCGGCCAGGATGCGGCGCACGTCATCGGGCGTCACCCTGACACCCTCGAGCGAGGTGGACGCCGCGATCGCGTTCACCTCCATCTCGCGGCGAAGCCGTCCCGCCCAGCGTCGGGACAGCGTGGCTCCAGCGTCGAGCCTGAGGCGCAGAGCCTCAAGGCGAGCGACGAGCGCGGTGATCTCTGGGGTGACATCAACGGTGAACATGGCGAGCTCCAGGGCGGTGACAGACAGAAATCATTCAATCGTTCGTATGATTGAATGATAACATGGGGCCGCGCGCATCAGGGCTTCTCGGGCATGAACTAGGGGCACGCCCCCTCGGGAGGAGTCCCCATGTCCCATCTGCTTAGGCCGCTGACCGCAGGCTCGCTGCACCTTCACAACCGTCTCGTCCTGCCGCCGATGGCCACCACGAAGGCGGACTCTGACGGGAGCATCACCCCGGACCTTCTCGCCTACTACGACGAGATGTCGCGCGGGGGTGCGTTCGGGCTCGTGATCACCGAGCACTGCTACATCAGTGAGCAGGGCTGCAACCGCATCGGTCAGCCGTCGGTCGCCGAGGACCGCATGGTCGAGGGGCTGAGCCAGCTGGCCGACGTGTTGCACGCCAACGGCGTCAAAGCCGTCGTGCAGATCAGCCATGCGGGGGCGGCGTCGGCGGTCCCGGGGCTCGATGTCGTCGGGCCATCCGACGTGCCCAGTCCGATCGGTCCGGGTGCGATCCCTCGTCCGATGACGCGCGAGCAGATCGCCGGAGTCGTCGAGCGGTTCGCCGCTGCGGCGTTGCGTGTGAAGCGCGCGGGCTTCGACGGCGTGGAGCTTCATGCTGCTCACGGCTACCTGCTCAACCAGTTCTTCTCGCCGCTCACCAACCGACGTGACGACGAGTACGGCGGGGACATCGCCGGTCGGCTCCGGCTGCCGCTCCAGGTGGTCGCAGCCGTCAGGGCTGCCGTGGGAGAGGACTATCCGGTGCTGCTGCGACTGGGCGCGCGCGACTACCTCGAGGGCGGCACGACCGTCGAGGACAGTATTGTGGCTGCAGTGGCGCTTCAGCGGGCCGGTGTCGACGTGCTCGACATCACCGGGGGGCTTTCGGGCTACGTGCGCCCCGGGCATGACGAGCCTGGCTACTTCGCCGAACTCACTGAACCCATCCGGCGAGCGGTCTCGATCCCCGTGATTCTGACGGGCGGGGTGATCGAGTATCAGCAGGCCGAGACGTTGCTGGCCCAGGGTGTGGCCGACCTCATCGGCGTCGGTCGGGCGATGCTCAAAGACCCGGGGTGGGCGAGGCGAGCGGTCGAAGAACTCGCGGGGGCGCGCCCCGAGTGAGCCCTCGGCGGCACGGACCCTGCTAGAGTCTCATCGTAACCTCTCGCATCAGGAGCACACCGTGACCCTTGCATACTCGCCACGCCCCGTCGCCCGAGCCGCGCTGTGCGCGCTCGCGATCGTCGCAACACTCGCCATCGCGCCCTCGGCCTTCGCGATTCCCGATGTACACGCGAGCGCCACCGCGACACCCTCAATCGATGCCTACCGTGGCTTGGGCGGCTGGATCGACATCTGGGACAAACCGGCGTTCGACCGCCCGGAAGCTGCGATTCGTGACATGGCAAACCACGGCGTGCGCACCGTCTATATCGAGACGAGCAACTCCAGTCGCACCTACGCCATCCACCGGCCCGATCGCACGGCCCGCCTCATTCGCGCTGCGCACGCGCGGGGCATGAAGGTCGTCGCGTGGTATCTGCCGGATCTGCGCTGGAAGGGTCGCGACCTTGACCGAGTCAAGGCGGCCATCCGGTTTCGCACGAGCGACGGACAGCGGTTCGACTCGTTCGCGCTCGACATCGAGTCGAGCGTGGTGAAGCCCGCGGCGGAGCGCAACCGCCGCCTGAAGTGGGTCTCGGATCGCACGCGTGCCTTCGTCGGGCCGCGCTACCCGCTGGGCGCCATCATCCCTTCGCCGAAGGGGATGCAGTCGAGCAAGACCTACTGGCCGGGTTTCCCGTACTCCTCGCTCGCCGCCACCTACGACGTGTTCGTGCCGATGAGCTACTACACCTACCACGGCGACGGCTACGCCGCGGCGTACGCCGATACGCTCGCCAACGTCCGCATCCTGCGCGCTCAGCCGGGGTGCGCCACCGAGCCTATTCACCTCATCGGGGGTGTCGCTTCGAAGTCGTCTGCCTACGAGGTGCGCGCGTTCGTTCGGGCTGCCAATGAGACCGGCGTCGAAGGCGCGAGTCTCTACAGCTGGCCCGAGATGACGAAGGCGCACTGGGCCGAGCTCAAGGCGCTCAAGCGCTAGGTGGCGTGATGTCACACCGACGGTGATACTTGGTCCTCGGGTCATCTCCGTCGAAAGGTCATCGTGTCGAACGCCGCCTCAACGAACGCCGCGCTCTACGTCACTCTCGCCGAAGTCTTCGGCTACGACGAGTTCCGTTCGCATCAGTTCGCGATCATCGAGCACGTCGTCGCTGGGGGTAGCGCGTTCGTGCTCATGCCCACCGGCGGGGGCAAGTCGCTGTGCTATCAGGTGCCGGCGCTTCATCGCGAGGGCACCGCGGTCGTCGTCTCGCCGCTCATCTCGCTCATGAAAGACCAGGTCGACGCATTGCGAGGCAACGGCGTGGCTGCTGCCTACCTCAACTCGTCACTTGCGCCCGAGGATGCGACGGCGGTCATCACCGACCTGCGTGCCGGCGCGCTCCGGCTCCTGTACGTGGCCCCCGAGCGCCTCATGATGCCGAGCTTCCTTGAGGAGCTGCGTGCTGCGCACATCTCGCTGTTCGCCATCGATGAGGCGCACTGCGTCAGCCAGTGGGGCCATGACTTCCGGCCCGAGTACGTGCAGCTAGGACGGCTGCCGGACCTGTTTCCCGGCGTCCCGATCCTGGCGCTGACCGCCACCGCGGACGACCAGACGCGCGAGGACGTGCGAGAGCGCCTAGGCCTGGCTCGCGAGCCGGTCTTCGTCGCCGGCTTCGATCGTCCCAACATCCGCTACACCGTCGCTGAGAAGCGCGACGCCCCCAAGCAGCTCGAGCGCTTCTTGGCCGAGCACCCTGATGACTCTGGCATCGTCTACTGCCTCAGCCGCAAACGTGTCGACGAAGTGGCGTTGCGCCTGCGCAAGGCGGGTGTTGCAGCGGCTGCGTACCACGCCGGACATCCCGCGGCGGAGCGCACGCGCGTGCAAGACGCGTTCCTGCGCGACGAGGTCCGAGTCGTCGTGGCCACGGTGGCGTTCGGTATGGGTATCGACAAGCCCGACGTGCGCTTCGTCGTCCACTACGACATGCCCAAGAACATCGAAGGCTACTACCAGGAAACGGGTCGAGCCGGCCGCGACGACCTGCCCGCTGAGGCGCTGTGCCTCTTCTCGCTGCAGGACGTCGTGACCGCGCGCATGCTCATCGAGCGGGGCGACAACGCCGAGCAGATCCGCATCGAGCTCCACAAGCTCAACGCCATGATCGACTTCGCAGAAGCCACCTCGTGTCGCCGCCGCGTGCTGCTCGGCTACTTTGGCGAGTCGCTCGAGGATGACTGCGGCAACTGCGATGTGTGTCTGGATCCGCCCGAGCTCTACGACGGCACGGAGCTAGCCCAGAAGGCACTCTCGGCCGTGTACCGCACGGGGCAGCGGTTCGGCGCCGGTCACGTGGTGGACGTGTTGCGCGGCCACACCACCGACAAGGTCGTGCAGTGGGAGCACGACGCGCTGTCGGTGTTCGGCATCGGCGAGGACCGCTCGCGCGACGAGTGGATGGCCGTCATCCGCCAGGTCATCCACCTCGGCTACCTGCGGCAGGACATCGCGGCCTACTCGGCGCTGAAGCTCACCGATACCGCTGGCGTGGTGTTGCGAGGGGAGGTCGCCGTTCAGCTGGCCCGCCTCAAAGCCAAGCCGCCGAAGGCGCCCAAGGCCAAGAAGTCCTCGATCGCGCTTGAGGGCCTCGACATCGGCGAAGGACTCTTCGAGCGGCTGCGCGAGCTGCGCCGCACTATCGCCGCGGAGCAGAGTGTCCCGGCTTACGTGGTGTTTTCTGACCGCTCGCTCGCCGACATGGCCGTGCGTCTGCCGACATCACCCGAAGAGCTCCTCGAGTGTCACGGCGTGGGGAAGGCCAAGCTCGCGCGCTACGGCGATGCGTTCCTCGAGGTGCTCGAAGCGGGGTAGAGCGACGGGTCGCCTGCCGAGCGGACCTCCTAGCGCCCCGGGTGGCCCCCGCGGCCGCCCATCAGAGCGCGCAGGCCCGGCACTACTGAGACGATCATGAGCGCCTTGGCAAGCGTCGGTTCGACCTCGTAGAGCACCGCACCGGCGATGAGCAGCGCGCCGAATACGAGGGCGCTGGCCACCCGGCCGACGCTGCGGTCGAGCCGCCGCATCCGCAGATCGAGCAGCGGCGTCTGCACGCTGAACTCGCCGCGCTCCATGAGCGTGAGCACGCGGTCAGCGCGAGCGGGCAGGCCGATGGTGGTCTGGAGGACCTTCGTACCTTCTGCGAGCAACGTGTCAAAGCCCGCGCCGAACAGAGTGCCGCCTTCGTCTTCGTCGGATATGAGCTTGGATGCGTACGGAGCGATCGCGCTCCAGAAGTTGAACTGCGGGTCGAGCCCGGTGCACATACCCGACAGGATCGCGAGGGACCGGCCCAGCAGCAGGAGGTTCTCCGGTAGCTGAAACGGGAGGTTCAGCATCAGCCCGCGGAACTGCAGGCCGAAGCTCATCATCTCGTCGTGGCTGAGGCCTCGCAAGTCGCCCATGCTCATGCCGCCGAAGCGGTCGAACACCTGCATGCTCGCCAGTTCGATCAACTTCACGTCTGCGCTTGGCAGCAGCACGTCGAGTGTCTTGAAGCTCTTGACGAGCCGTGCGCCGTCTTGCGTGCCGACCGCGATGACGCCCTCGCGCAGCCCCATCCGCAGGTTCTCTGGTACGGTGCCCACCATGCCGAAGTCGATGAAGGTGAGCTTCCAAGCGCGATTGCCGGCCTCGTTCAGGCCCTCCAGCGGGGTCACGAACAGGTTGCCCGGGTGCGGGTCGGCGTGGAAGAAGCCATCCTCGAAGATCTGTTGCATGTAGGCGCTCACCAGCACTTCGGCGACTTCCGAGCGGTTGATGCCGGCCGCGGTGATGGCTTCGTAGTCACCAAGCCTGATGGCGGTGACGTCCTCAAGCGTCAGCACACGGCGCGTCGTGTACTCCCAGGCAACCTGCGGCACGTGGACATGCGGGTTGTGCGCGAAGTTGTCAGCGAAGGTTTCCGCGTAGCTTGCCTCGGCGAGGTAGTCGATCTCGTCGCGTGTGGTGGCGGCGAACTCCTCGATGAGTCCGGGCACATTCGCGCGCTCGCGCACGGGCTTGTAGCGCTGGAGCCAGCCGCCGACACGGCGCAGCGCGGCCAGATCGACCTCGACGATCTGCTCGATGTGGGGGCGCTGGACCTTCACGACCACGTCGGCAAAACCGAGTTCCGCTGCGTCCGCAACGCTCAACCGGGCACGATGCGCCTGGCCAAGCGATGCGGCCGCCAGCGGAACCTCGTCGAACCACGCGTAGCGCTGAGCGAGCGGCATAGCCAACTCGCGTTCGGCCTGCACCTGGATGGCCGCGAAGCTCTCGGCAGGCACTTCGTCTTGAAGGCCCGCGAGCTCATCGGTGATTTCGGCCGGGAGGACATCAAGGCGCGCCGACAGGAACTGGCCAACCTTGATCATCAACCCGCCCATGCGAATGGCAAGCGCGCGGAACCGCACGGCGGTGCGCCGGCTTCGGTCCGGTCGAGTACGTGCTGCCAGCGCGCGCAGACCGATCTTGGGCAGCAGGATCTCCCAGTACATGAACGCCAGGGTGACCCTGCCGAAGAAGAACACGATGCGCCAGTAGCGTGCGCGCAGATGCGACGCCTTCAATGCATCCTCCGATGCTTACGTGCCAGATGGTCTCGGACAGGCGGAGGGTCTAGTCCTCGGCGAGCATCGCGTAGAGCTTCTTGCGGGCGTCATCCACGATCTGCGTCGCCGCAGCGATCTGTTCCGGGGAGCCGCTCTTGCCGATCTGGAACAGCGCGGGCATGAGCTTGCCAGCGGCGTCTCGGAAGCCCGCGGTGCCGGTGTCGCTTTGGGCGGCCTCTTCCCAAGGGGCGGGCTGATCCCCACTCTCGGCGACGGCAGCGGTTCCGGCCTCGGTCAGGCTGAAGACCTTCTTGCCACCGGCTTCCTCGGAGACGACGAGTCCTTCGTCGGCGAGAAGCTGCAGGGTGGGGTAGACCGAACCCGGGGACGGGCTCCAGGCTCCGCCGCTGCGGGCCGAAAGCTCCTGGATGATCTGATAGCCGTGCATGGGCTGCTCCGAGAGCAGTCGAAGTACCGCTGCTCGAATGTCACCGCGCCGCGCACGCATGCCGCTGGGGCCGAAGCCGAAGTGGCCTCCCATGCCGAACGGGTGCTTGAAACCGTGCTTGCCGTGGTGGCCGCCGTGTCCGTGGTGTCCCTGGCCGTGGCCGTGCCCACAGGGTGAGTCTCCGTGACCGTGCATGAGCATTCCCTTCGTCGGTCGCTCAGTGAGCGATATATCGTGAACTATCACAATGCACATGCAGATTGCGTGCCACGTCGCTGCCTGAAACCCGGTGCTTGATCGCGGGTACGCCAAGAGATCCTGATCAGAGCAGGATTACCGCGTTCCCATGGTTGGGAGTGCGACGCTACACGCCTTCGAGCAGCTTGATGACATCGAGCTCGCAGTCGGCGCGAATCACAAGCATCGCAGTCGGCGCGTCCGTCGTGCTTGCGTGTATCTGGGCCACGGTGATGCCGTTGTCAGCCAGACGCCGGGCCACGCGGGCAAGTTCGCCCGGCGCATTGTCGACCCAGGCCACGACGACCGGCAGCAGGTCGAGCGTTCCGCCCATCCCATCGAGCGCGGCGAATGCGGCCTTGTTGTTGTCGGTCACAAGCAGGAACTCACCGACATCGCCCTTGTCATAGGCGCCGATGGCAAGGACGTTGACGCCGGCGCCGTGCAGCGCTTCGGCTACGTCGGAGAGCAGCCCCACCCTCGTCGGTGCCTTGAAGAGGATCTCGTTGCGCAACTCAACTCGAGACATTGTTGGCTCCTTCACTTCGGCCGATTGTGTTCGCTCGGTATGTGCCCTCACCGGTGCCGGACTCAAACGGTCCTGCGTGCGATGCCTGATAGAGGGGAGTTGCACTTGCGGTGCACGCTCTCACCGTCTACCTTCGCAACAACAGGACTCACACGCCGACCGGGAGGGGCCTGCGAGTGGATCAGTATGGGCGCGGCCAGGATCTTGGCCGCATCAACCGCCGGCCGTACCAGAAGCCCGGCGTGGACCGTGAGCGGCGCTTGCTGATCACGATGGGGGTCGGCGCTGCGATCGTGCTGATCATCGGCACCGGGCTGGGCTTCGCGCTCGGCCGCGCCACTGCGCCTGAGCCTGAGCCGGTCGTCGTCACAGCCGAATCCACGATGACCTCAGGAGTCGTCGAGCCGGTTCCTACTGAGACGGTGCTGCCCGAGGAGTCGTTCTATGAGACCGAGTCGATCGAGGCGACGGTTTCCGCCGACGAGGAACCGCCCGATACGCCTGGTCAGCTCGCCCCTGCCAACGGTGCCGTCATCGATGCGAGCCGTGTCTACCTGCGGTGGTCTGAAGTGAGCGACGTCGGAGTCGACGGCGAAGAGGGCTCAGTGACGTACGCGTTCGAGATCCAAGACAAGCTTTCGGGCGGCTCGTACGGGCGCACTCAGGTGATCCGGGACCTCAAGGAGACGTCGTTCTCTGCGAGGGTCCTGCTCAACGAGCGGCGGTGGCGCGTGTGGGCGGTCGATGAGGCCGGCAACGAGAGCGCGAAGAGCGGTTGGCGCACGTATACGAAGAAGCCCGCACCCGCGCCCAAGCCACAGCCCAAGCCACAGCCCAAGCCAGCACCCAAGCCGCAGCCCGAGCCGGAGCCAAGCGACGAGACGACGTGAGGTCCGACCGTGGCTGAGGAGCTGACTGCGCGGCAGCAGACCGTCGATGCCACCGTGACCGAGTGGCCCGAAGTGCGTGCGAAACCGGTATTCGGTCACCGTGGCTACGTGCACAACGGCAAGATGTTCGGGTTCATGGCTGACGGTGGAGTGGCGGTCAAAGTGCGGGCGGGCCAAGACGCCGATGAGCTCTATGGCCTTGACGGGGTCCATGCGTTCGCTCACTCCGGAATGGAGATGCGTGCGTGGCCTGTGCTACCGCTCCGCACGGAGGACGAGATGGAGCAAGCGTTGACGGCGCTACACTCCGCGTTCGAGCGCGCGACCTCGACCTGAATCCTGCTCGCCACGAGCGGGCGGGACCGGCTCGCCGTCTATCCCGCGTCTCGCAGCACCTCGTAGATCTTCACCATCGCGAGCGTGTCGAGTCCGCAGTACTCCCGCAGTGCGGCGTAGACCCCGTCGGCATCGGCTCCTTCGAGGACACCCGTCACAGTCTGCAGGTAGCGAAGCGATGCGGTGCCACCCTCTCGGATCTCCAGGTCGGCATAGGACAGCTCGGGCACGAGTGCCGGCAGCACGACCTTGATGCTCGAACTTCCCAGACAGTCCGGATGCCGCACGTGCGCCTCCACTGCGCGCATCAGATCGAAGATGCGGGCCTGGACCGCCGCTATGCGTTGGGAGCTCTCGGGAAAGGCGGCGGCGAGCTCCTTGAGGCGCGTGTTCTCGAAGGGCGAATAGACGACGACGCTGCCATCATCATCACCGAGCGCGTCAAGAAGACTGTCGATGAAGTTGGGGCGCGGATCTCCTGGCCCCGTGTGCAGGAATTCGTGATGAACGAGTGAGCCGTCTTCGTGCAGGACGTGGTCGGACCACTGGAAGGGCACCTGCTGCCAGGGGCGTGTTCCGGCAAACAACGGCAACGCGCTCATGATCGTCTCGAAATCGACGAAGTGCAGAGGGTAGCGAAGCGGCGCGAGCGTTGAGGCAGGATCGCCAACCATCTGCGCCTGGCCGGTTCGGACGAGTTCGCACACCGAGCGCTGGGCCGTGCTCAGGCCCGGGTAGTCCAGTGGGACGTCGGCGATGGCGCGATGTCCGTCGGCGAGCAGGGCGTCCAGCAGCGATGCACTGAGTCGGGGGAGCTTGGTGACGGGACGGTCTGGCATGTCGGCGTGACAGTGGCCCCAGAACGCACAGGTGTAGGGTGAGTCGCAGTGCTTGCCGATGCGGACGTCGGGGACCGGTTCCTCGAGCAGGGCGAGCTGGTCGGCAACCCGACGCGGGACCTCATGGATCCAGTCGCGCATCTCGTCGGTGACGTCTTCGGCGGTGAAGAGGCGGGACACATCGTGCTCGATCCCGTCGTAGACGTAGGTGTTGTTGAGATGCATCAGGTACGCGCGTCGGATGGGAAGCCCGGCGCCTTCGAGCACCCACGTCTGTATCGCTACGTCAGTGACGTGTTCGGGCTTGAGACGTGTCGACGACTTGACCTCGTAGAGATCCCACTCGCCCGTTTCGGTGCGTACGAGCACGTCGGGACGCACGAAGACATTGCCGTGCTGCAGTGCCGCTTCGAAGATCGCGGGAGGCGGGTCCGCCAGTAGGCGCGACGTGGTTTCGAGCGCTTGTGAGGGCTGGGTGTAGTCCTCTTCAACCAGTATCCCGTCCGGGAAGTCCGTTCGGGCAAGCTCCCCCACAGAGGTGCCCGTATCGAAGATGTGTTGCTGGCTTTCGCCGACCGGATCGGCGAGCTCACGCGCGTTGCAGGACAGCCAGAGCGCTTTGGGGCATTGCAGACCAGTCTGGAACCGTGACTTCGAAAGTCGGTGTGTCATCAGGTTCACCTCCATCGACACACAGCGTAACGCGACCCTCTGACACGAGCAGCCGCACGGGGCGCCGACGCAGTGCGGCTCCCCAGTGGACTCTCGTCAGTCGCGCTCCACGCTGTCGGCCAGATCACGCAGGCGAACGGCGGTCTGACGCAGGCGCATCGAGAGCAGGTAGCGATCCTTCTTGCCCAGTCCGGCGCGGAGCCGATCGAGGTCGCGAGCTGTCCGCTCAAAGACCCGCTCCGCGGTCTCCAGTGTTTCGGCTGCTTCGTGGGCAGCCGACGGCGAAGCCATCTCCCACGAGCGCGCGGACGGACTTTGCCTCCTGAGCAAGTCGTTCTCCGGTTGCGGCGAGGATGCCGATGACATGGAGTGCGCGTCATTGAGCGAACTCGAAGCGTGGTGAGTCCCGTGCGTCAAGCCGTCGTCCTGGAGGATTCGCTCGATGGGCATCTCGCGGAAGACGTCGCCGTACGACCTGGGCGCTCCCGTTTGAGGATCCTCGCTCAGCGCGCGGCGCACGTGGTCGGCGGCCGCACTGGCACGACTCCCGCCATAGCGGCCGATCATCTGGTTCGCGATCGTCTCACCGAGCAGTTCCTCGGGCGGCAGTCCGAAGTAGGCGGCCAAGGCCTCAGCGGAATCGGGCGAGGGGAGTCGCTCACCGCGTTCGACGCGGCTGAGCATGGCGATGGACAACCCGGTCGCGTCGGCCACCTGTTCCAGCGTCTCGCCTCGCTCCTTGCGCAGGATCCTCAGTCTGGCTCCAACGTCGTACATGCGCACCTCCGACGTCGATTCTACCACGTTGGCAAAGCGAATTGACAGAGGAGTCAAATCCCGGGTATAGTCCCTTTGACAAATCAGGCAAATATGCCAGACAGGGCGAATGTCAGACCCTCAGTGCACACTGCTGGCAGCCTGAAGAAAGGGGAGCACCGTGGCGAAGAACGCAGGCGAGGACAAGCGGGACAAGCGAGGCAAGCAGGTCAAGGAGCAGGAGGAGCGCAGCATCCTCATCAACTTCGTGTTGGACACGTCGGGCTCGATGGACGTGATTCGCGACGCGACGATCTCCGGGTTCAACGAGTTCTTGGGAGACCAACGCCCTGAAGGCGGCGACGCCCGGATGACGCTGACGCTGTTCGATTCGGTGAGCCGCACGGTGGCGACAGCCGTGCCCGTGCGCGAGATGCGCGATCTCGATCATCACACCTACCGGCCCGACGGCATGACCGCTCTGTTCGACGCGATTGGCCATACGTTGCGCCTCACCGACGACTACGTCGCGGCGCACGGTCCGGATCAGGTGCTCTTCGTGATCATGACTGACGGTCACGAGAACGCGAGTCGCGAGTTCAACGGAAGTCGGATTCTCGACATGATCGAGAAGCGCAAGAGGGACGCCGGCTACGAGTTCATCTACTTGGGCGCGAACCAAGACAGCATGCGCGCCGCCGAGTCGATCGGCATCCGCGGGGGAAAGTCGATGGACTGGGCAGCCGACCCGCTCCAAGCCAAGATCGCGATGGAGCGCGCCTCGCGCAACGTCAAGGCATACCGTCGGGACGGCTCGCGTCAGATGGACGAGAACTCGTTCTTCTGTCCTCAGTTCGAGGAATCCGGCGACTTGTCGTACGAGGAGCACCGCCGTCAGAAGGACAGCGGCAAGCGCTAACCGAGCGTGGCTCGGTACGCCTTGAACGCTCGGTAGTCCATGAGGTCGTCTTCGCCGACCGCGAGGCCGTCACCGCTCTCGGGGACGAGCGTGAAGTGCACGAAGTGCAGTCGAGTGGTCGGATAGTGGCGCGCCGAGAGCCGCTCGTGGATCTCCACGAGCGGCGCGGTGCTTTCTTGGGCCGAGGGGTCACGCTCGGCGAACGCGATCACCAGATGCGGCAGCCCCTCGGATATCGACCGAAGATCGAGGTCACCCGGCAGCAATCCGAGCCTGACCTTCTGGGCTGCGAGAGCTGCCAGCTCCTCACAGCTCCGACGCACGTGCTCGCCGGACAGGGCCTTCGCGTAGTCGGCGAAGTCCTCAGCCAATGGCGCGAGGCCGCCCTGTCCCGTGAGCGTCTGGCCCGGCACGCGCACGTCAATGAAAGCAAGCTCAGGGTTAGCGAAGCCACCCGGACCGGCCACGCCTTCGCTGCGAAGCACGACCGCCAGATCGAGCTTGCGCCGTCCAAGCGCGTAGTCGGTATCCAGCGCAATGAGCCCATCAGAGGCAAGATCGGAGCCGCAGTTGCCGGCGGCAATGGCGGCCGCGAAGGAGCGCCGGTGACGCGTCTCGGAGCCGCCGCCGATAGCCGCATCCACGCGCGCACTCTCCGAGCTGAGCCGTTCGATCAAGCGGAGCACGTCCTGGTCGCCTGCCACCTCGTGGCGGTCGGCCACCGTGCCGTCAGTGCCATCGATCTCGACGCTGAAGGGCCCCTCGCCTCCGATGCGTGCGAGGCTCACGCCGCGGTGGTAGAGCCCCGCCTGGCGCGCGCGAATCTCGAACCGGGTACGCGGATCCTCGTGCGTCCACTGCAGAATCCCGGCCAGCCGTCCGGAGACGAAGGCTTCTTCCTGCGCGTCGGTGAGGTGGCGCGCGGGCTTGCTGTAGGTCCTCCAGTCAAACGCTCGCTTTGCTGAGGTCTTCTTTGCCACGGGGTACCTTTCGTTCGTGCGCGCACGGCGCATTCTGGTCGGGGCCCTAGCTGCGCGACCACGCTTCGCCCGACGTCTTGGACGCGCTTGCTGCCGCTGCAGCGAGAGCCTGCCATTCGTCGGGAGGCGTTTCGGGCACGTCTACGTCGAGGAGCACGGCGAGCACGCTCGCCCACATCACCGGCACCATCGAGTACGGCTGGTATCCGCCCCCGCCGGTGCAGGCGATTCGACCTCCGCACACGTCGTCTGCAAGGGTGACGAGCCTTCGCACCGCGGCGACATACCCGGCGAGTGAGACATCGAGGTGGGCGAGCGGATCATCGACGTGCGTGTCGGCGCCGAGCTGAGCGAGAATGACGTGCGGGGCGAACTCCGTGACCGCGGGGACCACGAAACGCTCGATGGCGGCGTTGAATCCCTCGTCGTCGGTGTGGGGCTCGAGCGGCACGTTCAGTGCGAAGCCTTCGCCTGCCCCCGTGCCTCGGTCGCGGGCGTCTCCCGTGCCCGGGAACAGGTAGCGCCCGCTCTCGTGCACGCTGACCGTCAGCACGTTGCTGCGCTCGGCGAACACCTCTTGTACGCCGTCGCCATGGTGCGCATCGATGTCGATGTAGGCCACGCGCAGGCTCGGATGCCGTTCGATGGCGCGCTCGATGGCCACGGCAAGGTCGTTGTAGACGCAGAAGCCGCTCGCACGGTCACGGTGCGCGTGATGCATGCCCCCAGCTGGGCTGAACGTGCGCGAGGCTCGTCCCGACGCGATAGCTTCAAGGGCATCGATGGTCCCTCCGACGCCCAGTGCTGCCGCTGCGTGCAGGTCGCGTATCGCGGGTGTATCTCCGGGGCCAAGACCGCGCGACGAATCGGCCGACTCAGGGGACTCGCTGACGGCCTTCACATGCTCTAAGTAGTCGAGCGAGTGAACGAGGAGCAGGTCCTCGTCGGTGGCGGTGGGGGGCTCCACCGCCCGGGCTCCGCCTTCGTCGAGAAGCCCCCACATACGTGCGAGTTCAACGCACAGCGTGAACCGCTCCGGTTGCATCGGATGACCCGCCGGGAACCGGTAGCCGGCTACCGCCGGTGCGTAGATGAGTTCGACGCCGTGCTTCGGGCGGGTCATGCCGTGACCTCCGGTGTGGCCTGTGATCGGACAAGGAGCGAGCGCAAAGACGGTGACACGCTGCCGCACATGGTACCCAAGGAACCTTGATTCTTGGTACTTTCGCTCGCATTTGGAATAGAATCCCGAGTAGCAGGTGCACCCTTGCGAGAACCACGCTGACAAGAAGGGTAGACGGCATGCCTATCAACTGGCGCACTGACTACGGAGTCCGCCTCGTCTATGAGATCTCCAAGAAGCCGGAAGGAACGCGCGCGACCGTGCGCGACCTCTCGGGTTCGGCAGAGGTTCCCTACGACTACGCGCGGACGATCGTTCGCGATCTTGTCACATCGGGGATCATGCGCTCCTTTCGCGGTGTGGGCGGGGGAGTCGAGCTCACCCGTTCACCGCAAGAGATCACGATCCTGGACGTGTTTCGTGCGCTTGGCGAGCCGGTCTCGCTTGCTCTGTGCACCGATGCGGGCGGCGTATGCGGACGTCAGGACACCTGCCCCATGCACGTGGCCATCTACAACGATCTTGATGCGATGATGGCCGACTACCTGGGACGTGTGTCGTTCCGCGACGCGGTCGAGATAGGCAGCGCGCTCCCGGAATCTGCGGAAGACTGCCGCTGACGCTTGCTTCGGACTGGCATGTGACGCCGGTCACATGCACAAGTCGCGCCGCTCTTCACTGCGAGAGACTCTCGCTCGATGATGCCTGTGTAAGGCTCGCAGACGGGAGGAGGAGTAATGAGGCACGTAGTCCACATCGCAGCCGCCGCAGCTCCCCTTCACTCAGGTCTTTCCGACGAGCCGACGTACGCAGCTGAGTCGACCGGAACCGTCTCCCCCCACGCCGACGGTGCCCCCACCGCACCGGTCAATGACTCGGAGTTGCCCGCCTCCTAGGCGGGGTACCAACACAGGCCGCCACCACGCGCGGCCACGACGAGGGACGCGGAGTGCCCACTCCGCGTCCCTCGGCGTTTGTGAACTCTGCGCACCCACACGGCGCGCCGCTTGCTAGACTGACCTCGTGATTGTCCGTTGGGTCTGATGAAGAATGGGGTCTGATGAGGCGGGATTCGCGGGTACCGGCGTGGCTGCCCTGGACACTGGTCGCCGCGGGCCTGATCGGCGCTCTGCTGTGCGCCGCCAACTTCCCCGCAGTCCAGGGCCTCGGCACCAAAGTGAGGCTACCGGTCTTTCACGGAGCGATGACGTGGGTCAATCTCGGGGCATTCTCATCCGTGGCCCTGCTCGCCCTCGTGTACCTCTTCACGCGGCGCGAAGGAGCCTATCGGTGGGAAGAGGCACTGCGTTGGATCGCCATTCCTATGTGGCTCGTCGGCTCGATCCTCGGTCTGAATGCGGCGCTTTCCACGTGGGACTTCACGGGCTCGAAGGCGTCGCCGCTGACGGTTGCGGCCGCCGACCCACGGCTGCTTGCCCAGTTCTGGATCCTCGTCGCGGCGTTCGCCGTGATCGCACTCGCCCTGGTCTTCGAGGACCGGCGCGTGCTCGCCGGAATCGACTTGGGCTTCGTCACCTTCATGTGGGTCGTGATTCTGAGAGCGGTTCTGGGGCCGGGGCGTGCGCTTCATCCGGACAGCCCGGTCATGAACTCCGATGAGATCATCATCAAGGCGATGTTCTTCGGGATCGTGATATCGCTCGCGATCGCGACACTGGCAGGCGCATGGGTCATCGCACGGGCTCGGGCAGGGAGGCTCCAGGGGGGCGCAGATGGCTGACACGCGGCGTGCGCTGCACCAGATCCCCGACGACCTCGACTTCGACTTGGTCGAGACACTGCTGACGTCGCGTTCCGATGCCGAGGCGGTGCTCGCGTACGGAGTGCTGCGAGAGATTTTGCCGGCGAGGGCGCTTCTGATGCTCGCCAACCTTCGTGAGATCATCGCGCTTCTGCCTGAGTCTCCCTTCACCAGCGGCACCGGACTGGATGCCCTCGAGCGCGCGGGAGCTTACGAGCCCACCGGCCGGTCGTACCGACGGCTGTTCGAGTCGGATCATGGCGTGTTCGGACTTGAGTTCATCGGCGAGGGCACGTTGTGTGAGGGAATCGTCGCGCACACCGCGACGAGCCGCTATGCGCTGACGGGAGATGCCCACGCGACGATCGATCATCAGATGCTGCTCGTTTTCGTGAGCCATGACGTGCTTCTCGACGCGATCTTGGAGGGGCTTCAGATACTCGGGCATGTGCTCGAGCCGCCCATCTACGTGACGATCGACGATTTTCCCAACGAGCACGGCACGGCGGCCGCGGTGCAGGCGTTCGACGACCTGTTCTGATCGGCCCTTGACCGCGCCGGGCACCGGGCGGTTGAGAGCGCAGGGCAGCGGGCGGTTGAGAGCGCATGGCGCCGGGGCGGTTGCGTGCGCTAGACTGCACGCACATTGTCAATCGAATAGGTGCCGCATGGTGCCCCGCGTATGGCCGCGAAACTCGGCTGCGGGGAGAATAGGGAACCCGGTGAGAATCCGGGACGGGACCCGCCACTGTGATGCGAGGGAGAACGCGTCCTCGTCAGTCAGGAGACCTGCCATGCGGTGCGCGACGCGGCCTTCGAGGACCAAGGCCGGCTCGCGGCTCAGTGAACCACCGGGCCCCGAACCGCTCCGTACCGGCATTCGAAGACTCGCCGTCCCACGTGGACAGCGGGTCTTTTCGTTTTCCGAACCGCGGGCGCGTCATCCGACGAAGGAGAAGGAGAAGCGCATGACCCGCATCGCCCGCTCGACCCGCACCAGGCGTGCCCGACTGGGCATGGCCGCACTTGCACTGGCCGCAGTCGCGGCGTTGGCCACCGGCTGTGGCGCGCCCGCGGAAGAGGCGCTGCAGCCGGTGGCCGAGACGCCGGTGTCGACCACCTACCCGCTCACGATCACCGACGACGCAAACCGCACGGTCACCATCAAGGTAGAGCCGCAGCGCATCGTCTCGCTGGCACCCGCCAACACCGAGATGCTCTTCGCGGTCGGTGCGGGCGATCGCGTGGTTGGCGTGACCAGCTACGACGACTACCCGGCCGAGGTCGCTGACATCGCGAAGGTGGGCGACTTCGCCGGACCCAACCTCGAGGCGATAGCAGGGGCCGATCCGGATCTCATCCTCGCTACCACAGGGGTGCAAGCCGACGTGATCACTCAGCTCGAGGAGCTGGGCGCCACGGTCATCGCCATCGATCCGCAGTCTCTTGACGGGGTCTACGAGGTCATCTCTGAGGTTGCGGCCGCGGTGAACGAGGTCGAGGCCGGAGAGGGCGTCGTCGCGCAGATGAGACTTGAGGCTCAGAAGGTCGCCGATGCGGTGGCTGGCAAGGAAACAGCGAGCACCTTCGTCGAGATCGCCCAGAATCCGTTGTTCACCACGGGATCCGGCACGCTGCTCGATGAACTCGTGACGCTTGCCGGTGGCGACAACGTCGTCGATGAAGCGGGATGGGTGCCGTACTCGCCCGAGAAGGTGGTGAAGTCCGACCCGTCGGTGTATCTGGCCACCAAGGGTTCGATGTCTGATCCGGCTGAACTCGAGAAGCGGCCGGGATTCGCCGAACTTCAGGCCGTCAAAGCCGGACGTGTCTACGTCTTGGACGATAACCTCGTCTCGCGGCCCGGACCTCGCATCATGCTGGGTCTGAGGCAGATCGCCGAGGCGATCCACCCCGAGGCGTTCCAGTAGCATGCCTGTCGCCCGCCGACGCATATCGAACGTCGTCCTGTTCTGCGTGCTCGCGGTGTCGCTCTTTGCGGCGGTCATCGCGGGTGTCGCGTTCGGGGCAGTGCCGGTGGCGGCGGGCGACGTGATCTCGGCTATCGGGCGTGCCCTCACCGGACGGTCATCCGGACTCGAAGATGCGCTCATCATCGGGGTGCGGCTTCCGCGCGTCGTGCTGGCGGCGCTGGTGGGAGCCGCCCTCGCGGGCGCCGGGGCGATCTACCAGGCGCTGTTCCGCAACCCGCTCGCCGATCCCTATATCCTCGGGGTCTCGAGCGGTGCCGGGCTGGGGGCTATGATCGCGCTCGTGGCCACGACGGGCTTCACGGGTGCGCGCTACGGCACGGTTCCGCTTGCCGCGTTCGTGGGCGCCTCCCTGACGATGCTGCTGGTCGTGCGTCTGGCATCGTGGCGCGGTCAGCTCGACACCGCTTCGCTGCTTCTGGCCGGTGTGGCACTGTCCTACACACTCGCCGCCCTCACCTCGTTCATCATGGTGTTTGCGCGCGAGCAGATGGCGACCGTCGTCTACTGGATGATGGGCGGACTGAGCGCCGCCTCATGGCCCTACGTGATGATGATCGCCCCCATGTTTATGGTGGGCGCCGCCATCGCCCTGCTGTCGACGCGTGAGCTCAATCTCATGCTGCTGGGAGATGAACGTGCCGGCCATCTGGGTCTGGACTCTCGCCGGTTCACGATGATCGCGCTGGGGACGGCTTCGCTGCTCACGGCGGCTGCCGTGGCGGTGGCAGGGCTCATCGGGTTTGTCGGGCTCATGGTGCCGCACGCGGTACGACTGGTTGCCGGTCCCGACCACCGGGTCTTGCTGCCGGCGTCGCTGCTGGGCGGAGCCACGGCACTGGTCCTGGCCGATCTGGTGGCGCGCACCGTGATCGCGCCGATCGAGGTGCCGGTCGGTATCGTCACGGCGCTGCTCGGCGGCCCGTTCTTCATCTGGCTGCTTGTGCGGGGGGAGCGCGCGTGAGCCGCCTCGGCGACACAGCGCTGCGGTTTGGCACCGTATCGGTCGGCTACGGCGGGCGCTGCGTGGTCGGTCGCGCGCGTCTGTCCGTGCGAGCCGGAGAGATCGTGGGACTCATCGGTCCGAACGGCGCAGGCAAGTCGACACTGCTTCGGGCGGTGACCCGCGATGCGCAGGTGATCTCGGGTGCGATTGAGATCTGCGGTCTCGATGCAAGCGGGATTCAGGCCCGGGAACGCGCCAGACTCGTGGGAGTCGTGCCGCAGCAGGTGAGCGTGGGCTTCTCGATCGCCGCGCGCGAGTTCGTCGAGATGGGTCGCCACCCGCATCTTCCGCGGTTCGGGCATCCGACCGAAGCCGACCGCAGGGCGGTCGACCGGGCCCTCGATCTCACCGATACCGCGCACCTCTCCGACCAGCCCGTCGATGCCCTGTCGGGCGGCGACCTTCAGCGCTTGGCGCTTGCCCAGGCGCTCGCCACCGAACCACGGGTGCTGCTCCTGGACGAGGCCACGGCGCACCTCGACCTGAACCACCGCATGCAGGTGCTCGACCTCGTCCACGCGCTGGCAGATGAGGGCCTGGCGGTACTGGCGGTCTTTCACGACCTCGATCTGGCGGCGCGCTACGCGGATCGCATCGCGGTGGTGGCCGACGGGGGGCTGGGAGATGCGGGTGCTCCCACGGTCGTGCTCACCGCCGAGATGCTGCGTGCTGTGTTCGGCGTGCGCGCGGTCGTCGGTACCGACCCGATTACCGGGAGCGTCGCCGTGACCCCCGTCTTGCGCGAGGGGGCCGTTCGCGACGCAGGGCGGCGAGCGCGCATCCACGTCGTGGGTGGTGCGGGCAGCGCGGCGCCGCTTCTGCGGCGTCTCGTTCTGGCGGGGCTCGAGGTGACAGCGGGGGCGCTCAACGCAGGCGATGCCGATGCCCTCGTGGCTGAGGCGCTTGGAGTTCGGTTCGCGCTCATCCCGCCGTTCGCGCCGATGGACTCGGCTGCGGCGATTCATGGGGCGCAGCTGGCCGAGACCGCCGACGTCGTCGTGGTGGGGCCGGTGCCGTTCGGGCACGGCAACATCGACAACCTGCTTATAGCCGTGCGTGCCGGCAAACCGCTCGTGCTGATGGGCGCTATCGACGACCGCGATTTCACGGGCGGAGCGGCGGACTCCTACTGGATCGAGGCGCTGGCATCCGGCGCGGTGGTCGTGCCGGATGCCGACGGCGCCGAGCGCGCGGTGCTCGAGATCGTCAGGCCCACAGCGCCGTAGAGGGAACGCGCTGCCGTCACCCTTCGGTCGGCACGCACGGTGCGGCCGGCACGCTCACTCCGTGCTGCCGAGCCACCTCGGCAGCGGCGGGATGCCCCAGCCGCTCGAGCGCGGCACGCAGCGCCCCGGCGGCCAGATCGGCGGTGTTGTTGGTGTGCGACCGGTGCAGGGCGATCACGCGGTTCAGTCCCCCGTGGGCGAGGCGCTCGAGGGCGGATGCGGCGTCGGCGTTGGACAGATGCCCTTGCTCGGAGAGGATCCGCCGCTTGAGGTGGTAGGGATAGGGGCCGCGCTCAAGCATGTCGACGTCGTGATTGAACTCCAGGCCGAGTACCGTGGCGTCACGAAGGCCATCGAGGGCCGCCGGAGTGAGCACGCCCGAATCCGTGGCGACTCCGAATACGTCACCCCCGGCCTCGATGCGATAGCCCACCGGCTGGGCGGCGTCATGCGAGGTCTCGAAGGAGTGCACCGAGAGAGCCCCGACAGAGAAGCCGTCCACGACGTCGGCGCACCTGCACTCGACGGATCGGTTCAGCGCCATTCGGCGTAGGGTACCGGGCGTCGCGTACACGGTGCATCCGGGAGCATAGCGGCGAGCGAAGACGTCGATGCCCTTCACGTGGTCGCCGTGTTCGTGGGTGACGAGGATCGCGCTGACCTCTGCGGGCTCGAGGCCTGCCGTTGAGAGCCGGTTCGCGGTCTCGCGCGCAGAGAAGCCGCAGTCCACGAGCACGAGGGTGCCGTCGTATGCGATCGCGGTGGCGTTGCCCGATGAGCCCGAGCCGAGCACGACGATGCGCAGGGCCGGGCAGTGTGTGTCGGAGGGGGGGCGAGTCATGCTCGCAGTCTACACCGCCGCGATGCCCCGCCTGCCCCGAAACGCAAGTGGAGGCGGCTCTCACGAAGAGAACCGCCTCCACTGTCTTCCCCTCCCCACTCGCAACGCCGCACTCAATGCGTTTGAGCGGCGCGCGCGGGCGGGTTCACCGCAAACTACTATACCCGATTGTCAGCGTGTGAATCGCTTCGTCAGACGCTGCGAACGGCGATCGGCTTCGCCCGCGTCCTACCGCTGCATCGCCAACAGCTCGCGTGTCCGGCTCCACGCAAGGCGCAGACCGCCGACCTGCCACCAGTACATGACGTAGGTCAGCCGCTTCATGAAGATCGCGGGGATTCCGGATAGTTGCATGTTGAGCGCCCAGCCGATGCCCCAGCTCGGCCCCACCGAGACGAACTCGCCGTGCATGTGCGGCTGGAAGGGCTCGGTGGGCAGGCCGTCGAGCTCGCGCAGGATGTTGTCAGCGGTATGCTCCGCCTCGCGTATGGCGTACTGTGCGAGCATCGGTAGGGTGCGGCCCGTCTCCGGGTGCTTGAACGCGGCCACGTCGCCCAGCACGTAGGCGTCGTCGTGACCCTTCGCCTTGAGGTCGGCTTCGGCGATGAGACGATTCGCGTTGTCCATCTCGAAGCCCCAGTCGGCCGCATGAGGGTCGGCCTTCGCCCCGCCGGCCCACACCAGAACGCTGGCCGGCACGTCGCGCCCGTCCTGCAGGACCACCGCATCCTCGGTCACGTGCGACACCATCGAGCCGGTCACCACGCGTACGCCGAGCTTCTCGAGGCGCGCAGTGGCCTTGGCGCGCTGCTCCTCGCGCAGGTCGTACAGGATCTGCGGGCGTCCTTCGACAAGCGAGATACTCAACTCCTCACGGCCCAGGCCGATCTCTTCGGCGCGTTTCGGCAGCAGCTGGCCCATGGTGCCGATGATCTCCACGCCGGTGGCGCCCCCTCCGCAGACCACGAAGGTAAGTGCGCGACGTCGGTCCTGCGCCGAGGGCATCCGTGCGGCGGCCCTCATCTGGTCGTTCACGCGGCGCTGGAGCTCCTGTGCGTCGGCCACCGACCACATGGTGACCGCGCGCTCCGCCAGACCGGGAACCGGCGGCAGGCTGGGCACCGCTCCCGTGCAGACGGCCACTCGCCAATACGGAACTTCATGACCGTCGCCGGTGTAGACCACGCGCTTGGCGAGGTCTATGCCTTGGACTCTGTCGAAGCACGTACGCACCGGCAGCCCTTTGAGCACCGCGGGCAGCCACAGTTCGCAAAACTCCGGACGCTCCGGACCCACAGCGACCAGATCGAGCTCGGAGAGCGCTTGCTGGCAGGGATTCGGTTCGACAAGCACGATCTCGACGTCGGTTCGGGAACGCTTCGCAAGCGCCTTTCCCAGCTTCACCGCGAGCGTCACACCAGCGTAGCCGCCTCCGGCGATCAGCACGCGCCGTGCGTCGGAATCGGTGTCAGCGCGCGGAGCCTCTTCGTCATGCGACGGTGCCACGGGGGTCTCCTCTTGTTGTCGTACTCGGGCGAAGCGCACGATGCTACCCGTTATTCATGCCCCTTGCTGAGCGGTTCCTTCGGCGAATGGGGAATACAACCCTCTAACACGCTGGAACTCTCGGGGCCGGCCCGCGAAGGAGAAGTGATGAAGATTCACCTATACGGTCTGTCGACTTGCCCGTACTGTCGCATGACCAAGCGCTATCTGGACGACCACGGCATCACCTACGACATGACCGAGGTCGACCTGCTCGATGGCGACGAGAAGCAGGCGGCGATCGATGAGGTGAAGCGCCTGTCCAACGGCACTTCCTTCCCGGTGCTCGTCGCTGACGACGAGGTCATCGTGGGCTTCAACAAGACCAAGATGGCTGACATCCTCGGCATCTAGGGCTCCGCATTCTTCAGACGAGAGGGGAGAGCGCGTGCGCCGCGTCTTCTTCGAGGGTACGACCGTCGACGATCTCAAGGCCTACATGGGGCCGTTCGCGGAGCGTCTCGGTTACAAGTTCAACACCGAGATCGAGTTCGTCGACGAGGTGTTGGAGAGCGAGCTCGTCGTCCTCGAGCGTGACGGCGACGTCTACTGTCCGTGTCGGGTGAGGGTGGGTGATCCCAAGGAGGACCTCAAGATCGTCTGCCCCTGCATTCCCTTCTACCTCGACGAGTTCGCCGCACTGCGCAAGTGCTGGTGCGGACTGTTCATCCGCGAAGATGTCGAAGACGGCGCCGACCTGATCGGCGTCATCGAGCAGCCTGAACCTGGCACTCAGGTCGACGTGCCGGTCTGCCTGGTCGAAGACCTTCAGCCCGGAACCGCGCGGCACGTGAAGGTGGGCAAGGTCGACCTTGCCGTCGTCCGAGTGGGCGAGGAGGTCTTCGCTCTGTCCAACGTCTGCCGCCATGCGTTCGCGCCGCTCGACGAGGGGTTTGTGGACGGGTATGCGCTCGTCTGTCCGTGGCACGGGTGGCGCTACGATGTGCGCGACGGCACCACGGACCACCCGAACGCCGATGTCAGGACGTTTCCGGCCATGATTCGCAACGGCGAGGTCCTGGTCACCGTACCGCTCGGCCGCGCGCGGTAGTACCCTGAGCGCATGAGCGCTCCATCGGCGACATCATCACCTTCAGTTCTCGTCCGCGTCAGCGTGGTCATGTGCGCGCTGTGCGGGGCGGGCGCAATGGCAGTGGCCGCCAGACCGGCCAACGCGACCCCGCTGCTCGCCGCGGCAGGGTTCGCTGGGCTGGCGGGGCTCGCCTATCCCTTCTCGCCGCGTCTCGCGGCCTATGCGCTCGTGATCATGGGCGCGTTCGCGTCGTTTGCGGCGGCCATCGCGTTGGTGAGTGGCAGCGCCGTCTCGTGGCTTCTCGTGGCTATGTGGGGGAGCGTCGCTCTCCTGCTTGCCGGACTGACGCA
The DNA here is from genome assembly GCA_034370385.1 of Coriobacteriia bacterium. Classification (NCBI taxonomy): domain Bacteria; kingdom Bacillati; phylum Actinomycetota; class Coriobacteriia; species Coriobacteriia bacterium. The sequence goes on along the minus strand of JAXMKZ010000004.1, from coordinate 98,409 downwards.
CTTCACCGCAGCGAGCGAGGAGCCGGCGATGGCGTCGGTCACGGTTGCGGCCGTGGTCGCGCTTCTCATCCTGTCCGGTCTGGGAATAGCTCAGTACGTGACGCTGGAGGGAGCCGCCCCGGTTCGTCAGACGGCGTTGTTGGGTGCGTCTATCGGGGTTGAGCCGCTCTTGAACGCCTCCGCGAGTCCGCCTATCGCGCCCAGCACGTCGCTGATCTCGTAGGGCATGAATATCTTGGTCGCCTGGCCATTGGCGATCTTGGGCAGTGCGTCCAGGTAGCGCACGGCGAGCAGATCGCTCGTGGGATCGCCACGGTGGATAGCCGCATACACCGTTTCGATGGCCTGGGCCTCGCCCTCGGCGACCGCGATCTTCTGGAACTTCTCGGCAGTTGCGACTTCCTTGATGGCGGTCGCGCGACCTTCGGCATCGAGGATAGCCGCCTGCTTCGAACCTTCAGCGCGCGTGATGGCGGCCTGCTTGTCGCCATCGGCTTCGAGGATGAGTGCTCGCCGCGTGCGCTCCGCCTTCATCTGGCGGTGCATGGCCTCGGTGACGTCCAGCGGCGGCTCGATGCGCTGCAGCTCCACGCGCACCACGCGCACGCCCCACTTGTCCGTGGCGTCATCGAGGATCTGTCGCAGCGTGGCGTTGATCTTCTCGCGGCTGGTCAGTGACTCGTCCAGTTGCATCTCGCCGATGACGTTTCTCAGGTTCGTCTGGGCGAGCTTGGTTGCTGCCATGTAGAAGTTCGCCACGTTGTAGATGAGCTTCACGGGATCGGTGGCCTCGTAGTAGACGACGGCGTCGACGGTGACGACGACGTTGTCTTTGGTGATGACTTCCTGCGGGGGCACGTCGACCACGTTTTCTCGCATGTCGACCTTAGTGATCTTGTCGAAGAACGGGATGATGACGTGCAGCCCCGGCTCGAAGGTCTTCTGGTACTTGCCGAGGCGCTCGAGCACGCCTTTCTGGTACGGACGGACGATGCGGATCGCCGCAGCGAAGTAGATGAGCGCGAACAGCGCCCCGAACATCCCGAGCAGAACGATGCCGACAACAGCTCCGGTCATGACGATTCCCTTCGGTCAGGCGTCGGTTGCCGACGCTTCGCTCAACGGTCGTACGACGAGATGGGCACCTTCGACCCCGATCACTTCGACCTGGGTACCGGGCATGAGAACCGAACAGCCGGGTGACTCTGCCCGCCACTCTTCACGGTCCACGCGGACAAGTCCTTGGCACTCAGGCGGTTCAATTGCGCCGAGGAGGACGCCGGTCTTGCCCAGCAGGCGGTTGGCGGCCATGGACTGCGGGACGTCGTTGTCAGTGATGTGGTCGGCGAAGCGGCGCATCGTCACCAGCAGAACGCTCGATACCCCGACGAAAGCGGCCCACTGCCAACCGATGGAGCTGGGCCCCCAGAAGAACTGAATCAGTGCCGCGACGGCGGCTCCGATGCCGAAGGGAAGCAGGAAGAATCCTCCGGTGAAGATCTCAGCGACGCTCAGAATGACCGCCAGCGATACCCACACCCAGACCCAGTCGAATTCCATCGGCGCTCCCTTGGACAGGTTCCCTGTTGGTGGTATTCCACAACAGCGACGTTCGCTCACCGGGCAGGGTAATCGCACATAAAGCACTAGAATGGTGCGAGTAATCCGAAGCGCGTGCGGGTAGACTGTCTCTGAGCCACACGAGAGGAGCTCCATCATGGGCGGATTTGCACACAGGTTCACCGACATCGCTGCAACCATCGGGCACACCCCGGTCGTCCCGCTGCGCACTCTGAGCAGCGGATTACCGGGGACGGTGCTCGTCAAGCTCGAGTCGCGCAACCCGGGTGGTTCGGTCAAGGACCGCATCGGACGTGCCATGATCGACGACGCCGAATCGCGCGGGATCATCCGCCCGGGCGAGTCGGTCCTCGTGGAGCCCACGAGCGGCAACACGGGAATCGCGCTTGCGATGGTGGGGGCCACACGGGGCTACCGCGTCATTCTGACCATGCCGGAGTCGATGTCTGTCGAGCGGCGCAAACTGCTTGCGGCCTACGGCGCCGAGCTCGTGTTGACCCCCAAGGAGCGGGGGATGCAGGGTGCGGTCGACGAGGCCTTGCGCCTGGTCGAGCTGACCGAAGGCGCGTTCATGCCGAGCCAGTTCGACAACCCGGCAAACCCGCACGTGCACTACCTGACCACCGGGCCGGAGGTCGACGTGGCGACCGAGAACGATGACCTCGGGGCCTTCGTGGCGGGCGTGGGCACCGGCGGGACCATCAGCGGCGTGGGCCGCTATCTGAAGGAGCACCGCCCCGGCGCGCTCCTGATCGCGGTCGAGCCCGCAGAGTCGCCCCTGATCACCCAGACACGGGCCGGCGAACCGCTTGCTCCCGCCCCCCATCTCATTCAGGGCATCGGCGCGAACTTCGTTCCGGCCAACCTGGCCATCGAGCTGCTCGACGAAGTGCTCACGGTGTCTGGCGCCGATGCGATCGCCACGGCTCGCAGGCTCGCCTCGGAGGAGGGCATGCTCGTGGGCATCTCAAGCGGAGCCAACGTGGCAGCCGCACTCAGGATCGCCGCGCGCGAGGAGATGGCCGGACGCGTCATCGTCACGGTGGCACCGTCGACCGGCGAGCGTTACCTGAGCACCGCGCTGTGGGAACAGGCCGGGTAGATGCGAGTCTCCCAGCGGCTGGACTACGCACTGCAGGCGCTCGTCATGCTCGCCACGATGCCGGCGGGTACCCACATCGCTGCGGGGGACCTCGCCCAGAACCTGAGGTTGCCGAAGCGCTTCGTCGAGCAGCAGGTGACCCTCATGGCGCACGCCGGCATCGTGACCTGCCGTCGGGGTGCAGCGGGCGGATGCGCTCTTGCCCGACCTGCCGCGGAGATCACCGTGGCCGAGGTGGTGGAGGCCGTTCAGGGCGAGGTGCTCGACGTGCCGCGCCAACCGGGTTCGGCCAGCGCCGAGCTGTGGGCGGAGGCGGCGGGGACCCTGCACTCGTTCCTGGCGAATGTCACTCTCCAGGAGCTGGGCAGGCGGCAGGCCGAACTCGACGCGGATTCACAGCCTCTGTACTACATCTGAGCAGGTTCGCGCTCCTCCCCGAGTCCGTTGTTGCCTCGCGAGTCACTGTGCTACGCTATTTGGGTTGCGGTGCGGTGGGATGACCGCCAGCAATGCGCGGTCTATCAGAGGGATTGCCGCGCCGCCACTGTCGGCAAGAGTTTCAACAAGCAAGGGAGGGACTATGAAGGTGCGCAACAGGCGCCTCCTCGCCATCATGGCGGCCCTCGTCGCGGTTTCTATGATCGCGACGGGCTGCGGTGGCGGAGAGACCACGGACACAGGCGAGGAGCCTGCGGCCGAAGCAATGGCCATCAAGATCGGTATCGGTGCCCCGCTGACCCAGGGCGCGGTTGCTCTTGGCCAGGGCATGAAGCGCGGCGCTGGCCTCGCCATCAGCCAGGCCAACGAGAGCGCTGAGGCCAAGGAGCTTGGCATCACGTTCCAGGCGGTTGACGGTGACGACCAGGGTGACCCGAAGACCGGCGTGACCGTGGCCAACACCTTCGCGTCGGACCCGAACCTCGTGGGCGTCATGGGCCACCTGAACTCAGGTGTCTCCATCCCCGCGTCGAAGGTCTACCAGGACAACAAGATCGTCATGGTCTCCCCGGCCTCGACGAACCCCGCTCTCACGCTGCAGGGCTTCTCCGCCGTCAACCGCGTCTGCGCGACCGACGACGTTCAGGGTCCTGTGGGCGCCGAGAGCGCTTTCGGCAAGCTGGGCTTCAAGAGCGTCGTTGTCATCGACGACTCGACGCCGTACGGCGAGGGCCTCGCGGCTGAGTTCGCCAAGAAGTTCGAGGAGCTGGGCGGCAAGGTCCTCTTCACCGAGAAGACCTCCGATAAGGATTCGGACTTCAACGCCCTGGTCACCAAGATCAAGGCCGCGAATCCCGACCTCATCTACTACGGTGGCATCTACAACGCTGGCGCGATCCTGGCCAAGCAGGCCTCTGACGCCGGCGTCAAGGCGCCCCTCATGGGCGGCGACGGTCTCTACGACGGCGAGTACATCAACCTTGCTGGCGCCGAGCAGGCTGAGGGCGACTTCTGCACCTCTATCGGCCTCCCCGTCGACAAGCTGCCGAAGGGACAGGAGTTCTCTGCAGCGTACAAGGCCTTGTTCCCGAACGACGAGATCGCGGCCTACGACGCTTACTCCTACGACGCTGCCAACGTCATCATCGCGGCGACACTTGCGGTTGCCAAGGAGATGGGTGCCGACGCGGTCACCTCTCCTGAGGGTCGCGACGCGATCATCGCGGCCGTTCGCGGCTTCAGCGGCGAAGGCGTCACCGGTCCCATCTCGTTTGATGAGAACGGCGACACCACCAACAAGGCCATCACCACCTACAAAGTCGTGAGTGGCGCGTGGGCCGCGGAGATCCTGCCTGAGTAAGTGTTCAGGTGTTGAACCGCTCTGACGCAATGCGCCGGGCGGGCATCGGAAACGGTGCCCGCCCGGTCCCTGCGTGAAGGGTGCCGCGGCGGTCACAGGGGCCGGCGCGTGAGAGAGAAACAGGAACCCCAACGTGTCGTCTGCAGACGTCATCATCCAACAGCTCATGAACGGCGTGACCTTGGGTGGCATGTACGCGCTCATCGCGCTCGGGTACACGCTCGTCTATGGCATCCTGCTCATGATCAACTTCGCGCACTCGGAGATGTTCATGGGCGGCGCGTACGTAGGTCTCGGCATGCTGCTGTGGCTTACCAACGAGAGCTTTCCTGCTAGTGAATTCTTCACGGGCAGCACCTTCGGGCTGATCGCGCTCTACGTGATCGTCTTCGCCGTTTCGGCGCTGGCCATCGGCGTTCTGGGGGTCGTGATCGAACGGTTGGCCTATCGGCCGCTGCGTCATGCGCCTCGTTTGGCCCCGCTCATCTCAGCCATCGGCGTGTCGATCTTCCTTCAGAACGCCGTGCTGCTGTGGGTGGACTCGAAGGCCCTCCCGTATCCCATGTTCTTCCCGGTGAAGCCGGCGATCACGATCGGTGGAGCCACCCTGAGTACGCTGCAACTGCTCATCATCGGCACCTCGCTCGCACTGCTGTTCATCTTGGACACGTTCATTTCGCGCACCAAGATAGGCAAGGCGATGCGCGCGACCTCGCAGGACCGCGAGGCTGCAGGCCTCATGGGCATCAACATCAACTACATCATCGCGCTCGCCTTCTTCATCGGTCCGGCGCTCGGCGCGGTCGCTGGTGTGTTTCATGGTATGTACTACGGAACCGTCGTGTTCTCGATGGGCTTCATCCCGGGAATCAAGTCGTTCACAGCGGCGGTTCTCGGTGGAATCGGAAACCTACGTGGAGCCATGCTCGGGGGCTTCACTCTTGGCATCGTCGAATCGCTTGGAGCCGGGTTCCTCTCTACCGGCTATAAGGATGTCATCGCGTTTGGCATCCTCATTCTTGTCCTGATCTTCCGGCCGGGCGGCCTGCTCGGCGAATCCGTAGTGGAGAAGGTGTAACTATGGGCGGGAGCAAAATGAACGTGGCGACCAAAGTCGCCTCAGACAAGATGACGCCAGCACGGATCGCCCTGTTCGTGGGCATCGGCCTCGTCGTGGCACTCGCCCCGATCATCTTCCAGGGATTCGGGCAGCTCTTCATGGTCCGCATCCTGGCAATCGTCGGCCTCTACGTCATGTTGGCGCTCGGCCTCAACATCGTGGTCGGCTACGCGGGGCTGCTCGATCTCGGCTACATCGCGTTCTACGCCATCGGCGCCTACGCGGGCATGATCGGCGGGATGCCACTTTCGAACTGGCTGGCCGTCACGTTCCCTGATCAGCCGTGGATGCCGGGGCTGTCGTACTTCATCATGATTCCGATCGCCGCAGTCGCGGCCATGCTCACCGGTGTCGCACTCGGCACGCCTGTTCTGCGCTTGCGCGGCGACTACCTCGCGATTGTCACACTGGGCTTCGGCGAGATCGTCCGCATCGCCCTGAACAACAACGTGCTCAACCTTTCCAACGGTGCCGCCGGTCTGCCCAAGGCGGGCGAGGTGGTTCCCAAGCCGTTCGGACTCGAATGGCTCGCGGGAGTGACGTACTTCAAGCTCCCGGAGATCGGACCGAACGGGTTCACGTTCCTGTTCACGGCGAACGTGTACTGGTACTACATCATCGTGTTGCTGTGTCTGCTGACCATCTTCGTGGTGCGCCGTCTTGATGACTCGCGTCTTGGTCGCTCGTGGACCGCCATGCGCGAGGATGAAGTGGCTGCGGCCTCGATGGGCGTCAACATCACGGGTGCGAAGCTCTACGCCTTCTCGCTGGGCGCCCTATGGGGCGGTATCGCCGGCATCACGTTTGCGAACTTCCAGGGCTTTGTGAGTCCGGAGTCCTTCACGTTCATGGAGTCGGTTTTCGTGGTCTGCGTCGTCGTCCTCGGCGGCATGGGGTCCATCCCTGGGGCCATCGTCGGCGCGCTCATCATCCAGGGCGTACCTGAGTTCATTCGCGGGATGGCTTCGTCGGGCATCTTGGATCTCTCCGCAGAAGCCCAGTCTGCCGTCTCGAACTACCGGTACCTCGTGTTCGGACTGCTCATGGTCATCATGATGGCGTGGAGACCGCAGGGGATCCTGCCGTCAAAGCGCAGGGCGCGCGAGCTGCATCCGGATGACGACAAGACGCTCGACGATATGAACCAGACCATCTATGACGCTCAGCACGACACCGCAACCCCGGGCGAGGACTTGTAGGCCGGTCGCAGAGAGGTACGGAGTGACATGGCACGCGTGGTAGAAGCAAACAACGTCACGATGCAGTTCGGCGGCCTCAAGGCCGTGAGCAACGTGACCATGAATGTCGAAGAGGGCGAGATCGTCGCGCTCATCGGCCCCAACGGCGCCGGCAAGACGACGTTCTTCAACCTGCTCACCGGCATCTACACGCCGACTGAAGGGACGCTGACCTTCGAGGGCCAGTCCGTCGGTGGCGTCAAACCACACAAGATTGCCAAGATGGGCATCTCACGCACGTTCCAAAACATCAGGCTCTTCCAGAACATGACCGCGCTCGAGAACGTCATGGTCGGACGTCACACGCGAACCAAGGAAGGCCCCATCGGCGCGATCTTTCGTACGCCGAAGTTCAAGCGTGAGGAGCGTCAGACCGAGAGCAAGGCGCGCGAGTGGCTGCAGTTCGTAGGCCTTGAGAACGTCGCAAACGAGCTCGCGAAGAACCTGCCCTACGGTGACCAGCGCCGACTTGAGATCGCGCGAGCCCTGGCGACGGAGCCCCGGCTCATCCTGCTCGACGAGCCGGCCGCAGGCATGAACCCGCAGGAGACCCAGTCGCTCAACGGCCTGGTTCGCAAGGTGCGCGAAAATGGCGTGACGGTGCTTCTTATCGAGCACGACATGAAGGTCGTCATGGACATCGCGGACCGCATCTACGTCCTGGACTTCGGCGAGCTCATCGCGCAGGGGCTGCCCGCAGAGATTCAGCGTGATCCCAAGGTCATCGAGGCGTACCTCGGCAAGGGCGCGGAAGCCATGATGGCCGCGCACGATGAGATCCGCGAGGAAGTACCCGTCGCAGGCGGGGAGGAGTAACACGTGCTCACAGTCACCGACCTGAAGACCGCTTACGGCAAGATCGAGGCGCTCAAAGGCATCTCGGTCAGCGTCAGCGAGGGCGAGATCGTCACGTTGATCGGCGCGAATGGCGCGGGGAAGTCAACGACACTCAAGACGATCTCCGGTCAGCTGAACCCCGTCTCGGGAAGCATCGACTTCGAGGGTGAGAACATCGCCGGGACCGACGCGCACAAAGTGGCCATGAAGCGCATCGTCCAGGTTCCCGAGGGGCGACGCGTCTTCTCGCGCATGACCGTTCTCGAGAACCTCGAGATGGGTTCGTTTCTCCGCAACGACAAAGAGGGAATCGCCCGCGATCTGGACCATGTGTTCGAGCTCTTTCCTCGGCTCAAGGAGCGCATCGCTCAGAAGGGCGGCACCCTGTCTGGTGGCGAGCAGCAGATGCTGGCTATGGGACGCGGCCTGATGGCGGACCCGAAACTGCTGATGCTCGACGAGCCGTCCATGGGGTTGGCGCCGGTGGTCGTCGAGACGATCTTCGAGATCATCCAGAAGCTCAACGAAGACGGCATCACCATTCTGCTCGTCGAGCAGAATGCGAACCTGGCACTATCGATCGCAGACCGGGGCTACGTGCTTGAGACCGGCGAGATCAAGCTCCAGGGAAGCGGCAGGGAGCTGCTTGCTAACGACGACGTCCGCAAGGCGTATCTCGGCGAGGGGTAGCCGCCGCTCGCCTCCTGGCTCTGAATCGGGCGCCCTTTCGGGGCGCCCGTTCGTGTCTTGTATGGCTAGGAACAGGTGATCGGCACGCGCGCGCGGCTACGTCCGGGTCAGGGCGTGCTCGGCGCGAATGCGCGCGGCTTGTGCGGAGCGCGCGACCTCTGCAATCGGCTCGATCAGCTCTCCGTCAAGCACGCGCCAGATTCCGGATGACATGACCCCGCGAAGCGTGGTGGCGTCTGCGTGCTTCACAAAGTCGCTCTCCGGGTCCGAGGTCTCACCGATCTCGAAAGCCGCCATGTCGGCCTGCATGCCCGTTTCGAGTATGCCGAATCGGTCCTCGAGCCCGAGCGCGAGGGCACCCATCACCGTGACCATCTCGATGAGCTGGGATGGCTTGATCGAATGGTTCTCGTGATGGAGGCAGCGCAGCTCCTCCATCAGGTTGAGGTCGGAGTTGCTCGCTGCCGAGTCCGTGCCCACCCCGACGGGAACACCTGCGCGAAGAATCCTCGCGACCGGCGCGATCGGGTTGTGGAGGAAGAGGTTGGATCGGGGGCAGGTCACGACGCCGCGCGCGGCGGCCGCCAAGCGCGCGATATCGGAAGGCTCCGCGTGGCACGCATGTATCACGGTGCATCCGTCGAGTGCATCGAGCCGATCCACGTACGCGATCGGACTGCTGCCCGGCGCGCTGAAACCCGGGACCAGGCGAGCCGCGGCTTCTGCCAGCGGTCCTGTTCCGTGCGCGAGGAGTTCCACCTCCGCGGACGATTCTGCGACATGCATGGCGAACGGGATGCCGAATTCGACGGATGCCTCGTGCACGGCGGCAATGAGGCGCGGCTCGCATGTATACGGAGCATGCGGGGATAGCCCGCAACGCAGACGCGTGCCGCACCAACCGCGCTCCGTCACGGGGAACTCGCGCTTCTCAAGCTCCGCATACAGCCTCGGAGCCGAAACCCCCAAGACCTCCCAGAAGAAGACGCCCGCAAGGCCGGCGTCCGCTGCGGCAGCGGGGGCTTCGGGTCCGTACGCGACGTCGCCTACCACGGTGACGCCCGCCTGGAGGCATTTGAGGGAACCGAGCGCCGCGGAAGCGGCGAACTCCTCGGGACCCCAGTCGCTCATGGCACGCACCAGTCGGGGTAGCCACTCTTCGAACGGGGTCGACTCCAGAAGCCCGCCAAGTGCCGTGAGCGACAGGTGTGTGTGTGCGTTCACCAGGCCTGGCGTCACAGCGCAGCCGGGGAAGTGCCTGTGCTCGCCGGAGAACTTGAGGCGTTCCAGCTCGCGGGCGCTTCCCACCTCGACGATGATCCCGTGTTCGACGAGAACGGCGCCGTGCCTGATCGGAGGACGAGAGACAGGCAATACCCAGTCGGCGGTGATCAGCATGTGCCGGCTAGTCCTTTCGCTCGTCGGGTAGGCCCAGAAGGCTCGGCTTGCGGAACTCACCGCAGCCGCAGCCGGTGCCCAGGTCGGCGGTTGCCACTGTATCTACTACGATTCGCGCTATCGTGGCCGATTCCTCGAAGAACACGGCCTTGAGTTCGTCATGCTCCCAGTCGCGTACCACGCCCTCGCCGTAGTTCACCACGATGTAGATGCCGGCGAAGCACGCACCGATGTCCCGGGCGAGGAACACCTCAGGTGCGAGCGATTGCCCGACGACGTCCCCGCCAAGGCGGCGCAGGTAGTCTACTTCGGCGACCGACTCGAAGCGCGGACCGTCGGTCACAAGGTAGACGCCGCGCTTGAAGACGCGGTCGAAGTGGTCGGATGCACCGGCGTTAAGGTGGTTCGCCAGCTCGGGGCATACGGGCTTGCGCATGATCAGCAGGTGGTCGCCGCGCACGTAGATGTCCTGCTTGATGGTGGTGTCGATGAAGTCGTTCGGGATGACGATGTCGCGCGGGTCGAGCAGGTGGTTGAGGGAGCCCACACCGCCATCGGCGAGCACCTTGCTGACGCCGGCCTCGGAGAACACCCAGAAGACCTGCAGTGAGGCGTCCGCACGCTTCACGCCACGCCGCCAACCGTGCATCTTCACCGCTAGGGCATCGCGCGGTCCGTCTTCGGCTTCGACGCGGAAGTGCGTGAACGCGGGCGAGCGTCCGAACGGGGTGTCGAAGATGAGCCCGTCGGAGAGAACCGTCACGCGCTCATCGCCGAGTGCGCCGGGAAAGTCGAAGCTCAGTGAGCCCGAGCCACCGCAGATGCCGAACTGCACGCGCGGGATTCCGTTGTCCGCCATGGGGCCACCTCCTCACGACTAGGGTACCTGAGTGAGGGCTCGCTAGTCGCGCTTCATGATTGTCGTGAAGAGGAGCACCCCGGCAACCAGCCCGAGGCTACCGCCAAGCACCGCCCATCCTAGAGCTGGTGTGTCGGTTGCCACCCGCTGGGTGGTCGCCATGTGGGTGGCCCACGAGGCAAACCCGATGAGCACGAGTTCGATGGCCCCGACCATCACAAGAACGACGGCGCGCGACTTGGCTTCGACGTTCTTCTCGTCCACGGTATCCTCGATGCGTGATGTTCATGCGTGCGGATAGAGGTTACCCGAAGCGTGTCAGAACCGGCGCACCTCGCGGTAGAGGGTGTCTCGCTGCACAGGCGTGAAGCCCGCGTCGCTGATGAGCCGGACGAGTTCTTCGCGAGCGAGCATGAAGCGCGTCCCTGCCGCTGCCACGACGTTCTCCTCGATCATCGTCGAGCCCATGTCGTTGGCGCCGAACGCCAGTGCAACCTGTCCGATCTTAGCGCCTTGGGTCACCCAGCTGGCCTGGACGTTGCGCACGTTGTCGAGGTACAGGCGGCTCACCGCGAGCGTGCGCAGGTAGTCCCAGCCACTGGCGGCTTCAAGAGCGATCCCGCTGGCGGCGTACTCATCCTCGGCCAGCGCGGTGTTGCCGGGCTGGAAGCTCCAGGGGATGAACGCGCGAAATCCGACGTGCCCGGCGGCGACGGCGGCGTCTTGCACTTCGCGTACGCGACGCAGGTGCTCCACGCGCTCGGGAAACGTCTCGAGACCGCCGAACATCATCGTCGCCGTCGTCGAGATGTCGAGGGCGTGCGCCTCGCGCATCACGCCCAGCCACTGGTCGCTCGTGGCCTTCTTGGGGCTGACGTGTCCGCGTACCCGGTCGACGAGTATCTCGGCGCCACCGCCCGGCAGCGAATCGAGACCGGCGGCGCGCAGGCGCGTGAGCACCTCGACCGTCGAGATACCGCTCACCTTCGCGATGTGGAACACCTCGGGCGGCCCGAAACCATGGACGTGGATCGCCGGGTGATCGGCCTTGATGCCGGCGAGCATCTCCTCGTACCACTCGATCTTCAGGTCGGGATGCATTCCGCCTTGCAGCAGGATCGCCGTGCCCTCGAGATCGATCGTCTCCGCGACCTTGGCCGCCAGCTCCTCGCGGGAAAGCACGTAGGCGTCCGCGGAGTCGGCGGAGGCGAAGAAGGCGCAGAAGCGGCACTCCGAGACGCAGACGTTGGTGTAGTTCACGTTGCGGTCGACGATGAAGGTGACCTCGCGGTTCGGCACGACGCGGGCGCGAACAGCGTTCGCGGCGGCGGCGAGTTCGAGCAGATCTCCGTGGGCCATGAGATGAGCGGCATCGTCCTCGTGCAGCCTGCTCTTGCCGCGCGCGACCGCGGCGAGCACGTCTCCGACCGACATCACTGCTCCCCGAAGACGCGGATCTCGGGCGCCTCATCAAGCTGGCCTATGCCCACGGCCTCGGCGAAGAAGCGCTCGAGCCCCTGGCGGAAGCGCGGCTCGAAACGGAAGCTCAGCGCGTCGAAGTAGCTCTTGAACTGCTCGGCGCCGAAGCTTTCCCATCGCGCTGCATACGCGCTGATCTCGTCGAGGTGCCCCCGGCAGTAGGCGAGTGAGCCCGACAGCGCTTCGCTCACGTTGCGGACTTCGCGCGGGTGCTCGGCGGCGAACGAGCGGCGCACCGCCCAGACCGCGTAGACCATCGGAAGCCCGGTCCACTCGGTCCACTCGGAGCCGAGGTCGTAGGCGAACAGGCCGTCGGTCGGTTCCCAGTGCTCGCGGAGCGCCTCATCACCGATCAGGAGCGCCGCATCCGCGTCGCGCAGCATCGCAGGCAGGTCGGGGGGCATCGTGACGTAGTCGGGCTCGACGTCCCAGCGCCGCTTGAGCAGAACGCGGGCGAGCACCTGCGAGGTACGCGAGTTCGCTGCCAGCGCCACCGTGCCGCCACTGAGTTCCGTGACGGGCTTCTTCGATACCAGCAGAATCGACTGCACTTCGCCATCACTGGTGATGGCAATGTCGGGGAGCAGGATCAGCTCGTCAGCGTGCCGGGCGTACTCGATGGCGGGTATCGGGGCGACCTCGAGCGAGCCTGCCACGATCATCTCGGCGAGGTCCGCGGGGTTGGCGCGAACCAGGTCGACGTCGAGCAACACATCCTGCTTCACCATGCCGTAGTACAGCGGCAAACAGTTGATGAACTGGATGTGACCGAGACGGGGGCGCGGCATGCGCGGCTCCTTTCGAGATGACGACTCATGGTACCGCTTTCGCAGGTTCAAGACGGGAGTCGCGCGATACAATGAGCATCCGCGACAGTGAGGGGTGCGCGTGGAGTCACTGCTCTTCGACATCGTGATCATCTTCGCCCTATCGGTGGCCGCTGCGATCATCTGTCACAAGTTGCGGATCCCGACTTCGATCGGATTGCTCCTGACAGGCGTCCTCGCCGGGCCCGAGCTGCTGGGGCTCGTGCGCAACGTGCACCAGATCGAGCTGCTTGCCGAGATCGGCGTGGTCTTGCTGCTGTTCGTCATCGGCCTCGAGTTCTCGCTGTCAGACATCTTGAAGCTGAAGCGCCAGTTCCTCGTGGCCGGCTCGGTGCAGTTCTTCGGGACGGCTCTGGTCGTCGGCGCGGTGACGATGGCGATGGGCTCGACCCTGCAGCAGAGCATCTATATCGGGTTCGTTGTTGCCCTGTCCAGCACGGCCGTGGTCCTTCGGATGCTGCAGGATCGCGCCGAGTCGAACACCCCGCACGGACGCAACGTGGTCGCCACCCTCATCTATCAGGACATCGCTGTCGTGCCGGTCATGCTGACCGCACCGTTGCTTGCGGGCGACGGGTTCGACGGGGGGTCGGCGTCAGCGCTGGGGCTCGTGGCGCGCATCGTCGGCGTGGGTGTCTTCGCCTACGTCGCCTACCGGTGGGCGGTGCCGTGGGTTCTTGAGCGCATCACGCGAACCCGCAGCTCTGAGGCGTTCCTGCTCGGCGTGATCACGCTGTGTGTCGGCATCGCCGTGCTCACTCAGTCGGCCGGCCTCTCGCTCGCGTTGGGCGCGTTTCTTGCCGGGCTCATCATCTCGGAATCGGAGTACTCGCATCAGGCGGTCGGCGTCATGCTGCCCTTCCGGGATGTGTTCATGAGCCTCTTCTTCGTTTCTATCGGCATGCTGCTCGACATCGACTACCTTCTGGCCGATCCGGTGCGGATCGCGGTGCTCACGCTTGGCGTGATCGTCGTGAAGCCGCTGGTCGGCGCCGTGGCCTCGCTTGCCACCGGACTGCCGTTGCGCAGCGCCGTGCTCGCGGGTCTCGCATTGGGACAGGTGGGAGAGTTCTCGCTCGTCGCCACTCAGGCGGGCGTGGCGGCGGGGCTGTTCGGCACCGATGTCTTCCAGACGGTGCTCGATGTTGCGGTGCTCAGCATGATGCTCACGCCGGTGTTGGTGGCAATCGGGCCGCGCTGCGCCGACTTCGTCTGCGCGACGCCGCTCGTGCGGCTGGGGCGCGGTGCTGAGGCGTCGGAGGACAGTGGCAGCGCGGCCTACGCCGGCCACGTCGTGATCGTCGGCTTCGGCGTCACCGGCCGTAACCTCGCGATGACTGCGCGCGCCTCCGATGTGCCCTACGCGGTCCTTGAGCTCAACGCCGCCACCGTGCGCGAGGCGAAGGCCGCGGGAGAGCCCATCCACTACGGTGACGCGAGCCATGAGTCGTTGTTGCGCCACGTCAACGCCGACAAGGCGCGGGCGGTCGTGATCGTCATCGACGATCCAGCCGGTGCACGCCGCATCGTCGAAGCGTGCCGCCGGATCGCGCCCGATGCCTACATCCTCGTGCGCAGTCGCTATCTGCGCGAGGTCGAGGTCCTGCTCGCCCTCGGGGCAGACGAGGTGATCGCCGATGAGATGGAGGTCTCGATCGAGGTCTTCTCCCGGGTGCTCACGCGCATGCTCGTCCCCCGCGAGGACATCAAGCAGCTGATAGGGGACGTCCGGGGCGAGTGGCGCCGTATGGCGAGGAGCCTGTCGCACGAGTCGACGTCGGCGGCGGACCTGCGCGTGCATGTTCCTGACGTGATGACGCACACGCTGAGGCTCACGGCCAACTCGCCTATCGAGAGTCAAAGCATCGCGGAAAGTGGTTTGCGCGCTGACCACGGTGTCACCGTCCTCGCCGTGACGCGCGACGGCGAGACGTTCGGCAATCCGGGCGGGGACATGCGGCTTTTCGAGGGCGATGTGCTGTTCGTGATCGGGCCGGCCGGCTGGGACGCGTCGGCGGTCACGTGAGCCGATGGCGGTCGCGGTCTCCCGGCGCCCCGGACGCTACTTTTCGCCGTACACGCGGACGACCCGATAGAGCGTGTCGCGTTCGACAGCCGTGTGTCCCGTTTCCTCGATCATCCCGACGAGATCGTCTTTCGACAGCGCTTCGGGGGTCGTGGCGCCGGCCATGTGCGTGATCTTCTCTTCGACCACCGTGCCGTCGATGTCGTCGACGCCGAAAGCCGTCGACAGCTGCGCCACCTTGAGCCCCACCATGATCCAGAACGCCTTGATGTGCGGGATGTTGTCGAGCATCAGGCGTGCGATCGCGAGCGTCTTGAGATCATCGAAGCCCGTCGTCGCGGGCAGGTCGGCAAGCTCGGTGTTGGCGGGATGGAAAGCAAGCGGGATGAAGGCGAGGAAGCCACCGGATGCGTCCTGCTGTTCACGCAGGCGGATGAGGTGGTCGACGCGCTCCGCGCGCGTCTCGATGTGACCGTAGAGCATCGTGCAGTTGGTCTTGATGCCGAGTGCGTGCGCCTCACCGTGGATCCGCAGCCAGACATCGCCCTTCGTCTTCTTGTCCCAAGCGGCTACGCGCGTGCGCTCGCTGAAGATCTCCGCGCCGCCGCCGGGTAGTGCGTCGAGGCCCGCGGCCTTGAGGTCGGTCAGCACGTCGCTCGTGGTCTTGCCGCTGATGATCGCCATGTGCTCGATCTCGACCGCGGTGAACGCCTGGACGATGACGTGGTCGGGCACGGCGGCGCGCGTGCGGGCGACCATGTCGATGTAGAACTCGTAGCTCCAGTCGGGGTGCAGCCCGCTCACGATATGGATCTCGTAGGCACCGTCGGCAGCGCCCTCAGCGGCGGCCTTGGCGACCTCGTCGAGCGTCATCTCGTAGGCGCCCGCCTCGTCGGCGTTGCGTGCGAACGCGCAGAACTTGCAGCGGTTGCGGCAGATGTTCGTCGGGTTGATGTGGCGGTTGACCATGAAGTACACGCGGTCGCCGTTGATGCGCTGCCGCACGTGATCGGCCATCTGGCCGATGCCGATGAGGTCGTTGGATGCGTAGAGCGCGATGCCGTCGTCACGCGTCAGTCGTTCGCCTGCCGCGACCTTGACTGCGATAGGTTCGAGCGCGGCGTCAGTGAGGTTGAAGTGCGTCAACTGAATCTCCCAAGGTTGTCGGGCCACCGCCGTAGTCTATGCCCTGTCGCGGGGCGTCGCTAGCGTCGGTGCGTGGGTATCATCATCACGACCCACGACGACAGGAGTCACATGAGGTACAGGATGATACTCGCCTTCGCGACGCTGCTGATCGCGGTGGTGGGAATAGGATGCACCCCCTCGCCGGAGCCGGTCGCCCAGGTGCCGACGGTGCCCTCGGAACCCGCGACGGACACGGCGGCTCCTGACACCGCCGAGCCCGATCCGGCACCGACATCGCCGCCCGCGAGCCAGATAGCTTGGCTCGACACGGAACTCGAGGACGCCGTGACGGGCAAGCAGTTCCGGCTTGCCGACTACAAGGGCAAGCCCGTGTTGCTGCACTCCTTCGCCACCTGGTGAAGCACGTGCAAGCGCCAGCAGGCCATCTTGGATGAGCTGCTGGACGAGGACCGCGTGACGGTTCTGGTGGCACTGGGCATCGACGAGAACGAGGACGCGGGACTGCTGCGTCAGGTGTGGAAGGAGCGTGGGCTCACTGAGCCGGTCGCGATATCTCCAGGACCCCTCACTGCCGCGCTGATTCAGGAATTCGGTCCCGAGATCGTGACGCCGCCGCAGGCGCCTATCGTGCTCATCTCGGCAGACCAGACTTCGGCCCGGTTGCTGCCGAGCGGGCTCAAAGACATCGAAGAGCTGAAGTCCGAGATCGCGAAAGGACGCTGACGGGTGGACTGGTTTCGCTTTGTGGGAGCGAGCTACCTGCTCGGTCTTCTGACGCCGCTGACGGCGCTGTGCGTCATTCCGCTGTATCCCGCGTTCCTTGCTCGCATGGCGCGGCTTGCCAACGCCGATCGAGATGATCGTCGGGTGCTGGCCCTCACGGGTCTCGTGGTGACCGCAGGCGTGGTGAGCTTCATGCTCATCCTCGGGCTCGTCTTCACGACCCTGCTGCAGGAGTCGCTTCAGCAGGTCATCGGAGTCATCTCGCCGATAGCGTTCGCCATTCTGGCGGTCATCGGCGTGCTCATGATGGCCGGCGTCGAGGTCCGTCGCAAAGTGCGGTTGCCCGAGCCGAAGAATCCGCTGCTGGCGAGCTACCTCTACGGCTTCTTCTTCGGCGCCATCGTCATCCCCTGTAACCCTGCCTTCATCGCTGCGTTCCTCGCCCGAAGCGTGCTGGTGACCGACCCCGTTGCGAGTCTGGCCAACTTCGTGGCCTTCGGCCTCGGTATCGGCACGCCGCTCATCGCGTTCTCGCTGGTCACCCGCGCGGCGAGCCGGCGGATGGTCAACGTGCTCGTCGAGCGGGAGCGAGCGATCTCGTTCGTGGCCGGTGCGGTGATGACGAGCGTGGCCGTCTACTACCTCGTCGTCGTCTTCGACGTGTTCGGGGCAGTCGGCTGAAGCGCGCGCGGGTCGAGGGCTCGCCGGTGTTTCGGCCGCTACGCCGTCGGCTCCGCCGTGAGTTCGCTGGGACTGGTCAGCAGGCGGTCCAGGAGCAGCGCCAGCGCAATCGCGGGCAGAGCACCCTCGAGGATGAACGCATCGTTGTACTCCTTGAAGCCGGCAAGGATCGGCATCCCGAGTCCGCCGGCCGCCACGATCGCCCCCATGGTGGCCGCGCTCACGTTGATGACGAGCATGTTCTTCACGCCGCCCACCATGACGGGCATGGCCAGCGGCATCTCGACCGAGATGAAGCGCTGACGTGCGGACATCCCCATGCCGATGGCCGCGTCATGCGCGTCGGCGGGCACACCCTCGATGCCGGCGATGACGTTCAGCGTGACGGGCAGGATGCTGTAGAGGACCAACGCCAGAACCACCGGCTCGGCTCCGTAGCCGATGACCGGCACAGCGAGCGCCATGATCGCCACACTCGGAATCGTCTGGGCGAGGTTGGCGACGCTGACGATGACGTCGCGGAAGGGTCTGCCGATCCGTGAGAGCCCGAGGGCGCCGAGCAGGGCGCCGATCACGAGCGCCACCGCACTGGCCACAGCGACGATGAATACCTGTTCGGCCATCAGTTGGGACAGGGGCTTGGTCGGGTACATCACGACATCCGCCTCCGGTACGAGTGCAGAGAGCAGGCGAGAGAAGCCCTCGGTGTCAAAGGTCATCCACAGGGTGGCCGCGGCGAGGACGGCCACGGTGGCCCAGTGTCGCGCTACCACCGCCCGGCTCGACCTCATGCCCGCTCACTTCCCCCGGTGGCAGCCGGAGGGCATTCGCCCGCAGTTCCTGTGCTCCCGTCGCCCAGCGCGCGCACGAGATCGTCGTAGCCGAATGTGCCCCGTCCACGGTCGCCGTCCATGACGAGGACGCGCTCCGCACGCGAGCCGACGAGTTCTGCCAGCGCCTCCTTGAGGGTTGCGGTCGCCGCGATCCGGGGCAGGCCGTCGAGCGAGGCGCCGGACTCCAGGGGTTCAAGCGTGACTGTGGCCAGACAGTGCCTCGCCATGATCCGTAGCCCCAGGTTCTCGCCGAAGAAGCTGCGCACGAACTCGTTTGCCGGCTCGCGCCACATCGCTTCGGGTGTCGCGAACTGCTGGAGAACACCGTTCTTGAGCAGCGCGATCCGGTCGGCGAGCAAGACCGCCTCGTCGATGTCGTGCGTGACGAACAGGATCGTCTTGCGGACCTTGGCTTGCAGTCGCTTCATCTCCTGCTGCAGACGCTCCCGCGTGAGTGGATCCACGGCCCCGAAGGGCTCGTCCATGAGCAGGACCGGCGGATCGGCCGCCAGCGCGCGGGCGACGCCGACGCGCTGCGCCTCGCCCCCGGACAGCTGTGCCGGACGCTTGCGGGCGTACACCTCGGGGTCCAGCCCCACCAGATCGAGCAGTTCGCTGACGCGGGCGTCGATGCGCTTCTTGTCCCAACCCAGCAGGCGAGGAACGGTGGCGACGTTTCGATGGATCGTCATGTTGGGGAACAGGCCGGTGTTCTGGATCACGTAGCCCATCGTGCGGCGGAGCTGCTCGGGTTTCATCTCGGATGTATCAGCGCCGTCCAGCGTCACCGTGCCACTCGTGGGCTCGATCATGCGGTTGACCATGCGAAGCATCGTTGTCTTGCCCGAACCGGAAGGGCCGAGCAGGACGCAGAACTGTCCATCGGCCACCTCAAGGTCCACGTGGTCGACGGCGGTGAAATCGCCGTAGGTCTTGGTGAGTCCCTCGATCCGTATCATCGCGTCTCGTCCCAGGGTTGCAGTGCCCGCTGCAAGGCGAGCACTGACCGGTCGAAGAAGAGCGCCAGAGCCATGATCGGGATCACCCCGAGCATGATGAGGTCGGTCGCGGTCTCACCGGCACCCAGAAACACGAACGTACCCAGTCCGCCCCCGCCGATCAGCCCGGCGATTATCGCACCGGCGGTCGTTTGGACGAGCGCGATGCGCAAACCGGCGACGATGACCGGCAGCGCCAGCGGGAGCTCGACCTCGGCGAGCAGCCTCAGGCGGCCCATCCCGACGCCCCGCGCTGCATCGAGCACGCTCGTGTCGAGCGTGACGAGCGCCGTGTAGGTGTTGCGCGCTATGGGGTAGACGGCGTAAGCGGACAGCACGATGATCACCGGCGCCCAACCGACCCCGCGGACGCCGAGCTGCTCGAAGATCGCGAAGCGCTGCGAGAGCCCCGAGAGCACCGGGTACATGAGTCCGATGAACGCCAGGGTGGGGAAGACCTGCAGCACGTTAAGCGTCCCGAACACCGCAGGTTCGAGCGAGCGCCGGCGAGCAGCGAGCAGGCCGAGCAGCAACCCGAACACGAGTCCGATGGACACGGCTCCGGCGACGTAGGCCAGATGCAGGCGCAGCTCGCGGGCGAAGCTCTCGGCGTTGTTGGCGTACTCACGGGCTACGGCCAGCTCCGAGAGCTGGCCGGTGACCATCAGCGCGATGACTGCGATTACCGGTAGGTAGGTGAGCACCACGCGCAGCTTGCCTGCGGGCACCCATGCAGTGGCAGCGAAGATCACGACGTAGGAGGAGAACAGCGACAGCCACGCCGCCCATAGAAGCGAGGTCCGGGCGATGTCGCCTTCCTGGGCGACCCATGCGGCGGCCTCAGCGCCGGCACCTGCCAGCATCACGACGGGAGCCGCGCCGCCTAGGAGTGTCACGCTGATGCCGCGCGCGCGATCCGACAGGGGACTGAGCGTCAGAATCGCGGCAGCGATCCAGGCGGCAACGAGCAACCAGCCCCACGCGCCCAGCCCCGCTGCGAGCGAGACGGGCTCGCCTTCCATGATCCGGTTGGGATTGAACGATATCCCGTGAGGAACGAAGGCCGCCGCAGCCCCGAGGAGTGACCCGGTGACCGCGACGACCTTCGCGTACTCACGTACCGTGCCGGTGGAATCCGTCACGTGCTGGCTCTCTACTCGAGGAACCCGTTCGCCCTCAGGTACTCCTCGGCGACCGCGGGACCTGACTTGCCGCCGAACGCCACTTCGCGGTTCAGCTCTTGGAGCTTCTCGGTCGTCAGAGAAGCGAACACGGGCGCAAGGATCGAAGCGATCTCAGGGTACGCCTCGAGTATGGCGCTGCGGAAGAGCGGAGTCGGCGCGTAGAAGGGCGGCACGTTCTTGGAGTCTGTCAGCACGACGAGTCCCTGCTCGGCAAGGCCGCCGTCGGTGGCGTACACCTCGGCTACGTTCGCGCCGTCAGTGCCCTTGACGACCGCCTCGATGAACTGCGCGGTCACGCCGTTGGACAGGCCGATCTTCTGGTTGTCTTTGAGCGTGAATCCGTACGCCTTCTCATAGGCCTTGAGGCCTGAGGGGTTGTCCATCCAGGACTGGTCTCCCACGAGCTTGACCGTTCCTCCGCCCCTCACGAAGGTGGCGAAGTCCTCCATGGTCACGAGCTGGTTCTCGTCCGCGAAGGCCTTCGTCACCGCAAGGTACTCGCCGTTGTTGGCGGGCGCGGGCGAGAGCCACGCGATGCCGGACTTGGCGTCCTCTGTCTTGATCTGCTCGTAGCCCGCGACCGGGTCGTTCCACAGGGGGTCGCCTTCAGGGCCTACGTAGTACTGACCGCTACCCGTGTAGTCGATCGTCGCGTCCACGTCCCCCGCGAGAAGCGCCTTGCGCACGACGTCCGGCGTGCCGAACTTCGTCTTGTCGACGGTCTTGATGCCATCGGCCTCAAGCATCTTGATGATCATCGAGCCGAGGACGACGCCCTCGGAATCCAGCAGTGACGCGACCTTGACCTCCGGGCCCTCTTTGGCCACCGGTGCCGCTGGTTCAGACGCGGGCTCCGTGGGGGGCGCCGCGCAGCCCCCCAGCATGAGCGATGCTGCCAGCAATGCGGCCAGTAGGGGCCGCGACCATCGTGCAGACATGAGTTCCCCTCTCGTATCAGCAATACCGTGAAGAACTATCAGGACACATGATAGCAGGACCTGACTCGTTGTGTGTCCTTACCCGTTCTCGCAGCCATCCTCAATCATTGCGTTCCGTGATAAACTGTATACGATTGCTGAATATCTCTCCCGGGAGGCTCAGGCGTGTCCTCAGCCATAGACATCCCCATCAGCGGGGCGCGAAGCCTGATCATCGACGACGATGTCGTGTCTGCTGCCGAAGCCGCTGAGCTCGCGGCGGCGTCCTACTACGAGGCGGGCTTTCACTGCGCGGAGTCGGTCGTCAAAGCGGTCAACGAGGTGCTCGGTCATCCGATGCCACCCGAGGTGTTCAAGATGGCCTCGGGCTTCTGCGAAGGGCTCGGCGGCTCTCGCTGCATATGCGGGGCGCTCGCCGGTGGCGTGATGGCTATCGGACTCACCGGGGGGCGCTTGGATGCTGATGATGCGTGGGAGCCGTCCTACGAGGGCGCCGCGGAACTGAGGCGCCGCTGGGTGGAGGACCAAGATGCTGAATCGTGCGATGAGGTCGTCAAGCGCATCGGCGGCATGCACCTGCCCGAGCGTTGGGCGCACTGCACGATGCTCGTCGGCCGTACCGCTCGCTGGGTCGTCGAGATCGCGGAGGAGCCTCCGCGAGGCTGACCTCGCGGCTGGTGGCTGAGCGTCCCCATTCCCTCTCCACACCTGGTTCGTCGTATCGGGTACCTTCTCCAGCATGACCTCGTTCATCGATACCGCTCGGCAGACCGTCGCCCGGCATGACCTCCTTCCCGAGGATGCGCCCGTGGTGGTGATGGTGTCGGGCGGAGCGGACTCCGTCGCGCTGCTTCGCCTGCTGTCGTCGGGCGAGTTGGGGGTGCATCGGCTGCGCGTGCTTCACGTCAATCACCTCCTGCGCGGCGACCACGCGGATGCGGACGAGCGTTTCGTGCGCGAACTGTGCGAAGAGCTCGACGTCGAGCATCGGGAGGTCAGGTTCGATGTGGCGGCCCTGGCGCGTGCCGACCACCTGAACCTCGAAGACGCCGGGCGCCGCGTGCGCTATCGGTTCGCCGACGATGAGCTGGACGCCCTGTGCGACGAGCGGGGAGTGGCGCGATCTGCCGGCCGGATCGCGGTCGCACACACGCTCGACGACCGCATCGAGACGTTCTTCATGCGGGCGATAGCGGGCGCGGGCGCAGGTGCGCTGGCCAGCATCGCTGCCCGACGGGGGCGCGTCGTGCGCCCGCTCATCGACTGCGAGCGCGCCGGGCTGCGGGAGTACCTCGAACAACTCGGAGCTTCGTGGCGCGAGGACGCTTCGAACTCCGACACTGAGCGCTCGCGCGCGTTCGTACGCTCCGAGATCCTTCCGGCGGCGCAGCGGCTGAACCCGGCGTTTCGAGTGTCGATGCGTCGCACGATGGACCTTCTCGCCGATGACGATGCCCTGCTCGGCCGCCTCGCGGGCGGCTTCGCTCGCGATTTCGCGCAGGTCGTGACGGGGGAGGCGCGCTTCAACCGGGAGTGGATGCGCTCGCTCGAGCGAACCATGGCCAGACGGACCGTGCGCGACGCGCTTGGGCGTGCCTTCCCTGACGCGTCGCGGCTTGAGGCCGATCACATCGAGGCGCTGGTGGACGGGCTTGCTGATGACGCATTCGCGCGCGATTTGCCGGGGGGGCTGAGGGCCGAATGTGAGTACGGTACACTGGTCGTCTCGGCAGGGGGGCTCGAGGGTTCACGTCTGGCACCTGGCTTGCTCCCGCTACCGGGACAGGCCGCGCTCGGGAGGGCTGGCACGATGCTCTCCGAGTGCGTCGACGTGGGTGACACCACAGGAAGCGACGATTCGATCGTCATCGACGCGGGGGCTGTGGGTACGGAGTTGACCGTGGGCCCCTGGCTGGACGGCGAGCGCATGCGTCCGCTGGGTATGCCGGGGAGAAGGAAGCTATCCGACCTGCTGACCGATGCCAAGGTGCCTCGAAGGCTCCGTGGACTCGTGCCGGTGGTTCGCGACGGCGAGCGCGTCGTGTGGCTCGCCGGAGTGAGGATGAGCGACGAGTTCCGAGTGGGCGCACAGACACAGCACGCCGTGCGCCTGACCTGGGAACGTGGCGTGGCGTGGCGGACGACGGACGAGACGGGAGCGTAGCGAGTGGGTGCATCCATGCACGACGACATCTCCTCGGTGGTTCTTTCAGAGGAACGCATCCGCGAGCGGGTCGCAGAGCTCGGTGCAGATATCAGCCGGGACTATGGCGACGAGCCGGTTCTGCTCATCGCTGTTCTGCGCGGCGCGGCACTCTTCGTCGCTGACCTGGCGCGTGCGGTGTCATCGCCGGTGGAGATCGACTTCATGGCGGTTTCGAGCTACGGGTCGTCCACCAAGTCCTCCGGTGTGGTCCGCATCCTGAAGGACCTGGATGAGGGCATCGAGGGTCGGCACGTCCTCGTCGTCGAGGACATCCTCGATACGGGACTCACCCTCAAGTACCTCCTGAAGAACCTTGCGTCGCGCAAGCCCCGCTCGCTCGAAGTCGTCACGTTGCTGAGCAAGGAAGGCAAGCAGCGGGTACCTATCGCCTGCAAGTACATCGGTTTCGACGTGCCCGACGAGTTCGTTGTCGGGTACGGGCTCGACTACGACGAGCGGTACCGCAACCTGCCCTACATCGGAGTCCTCAAACCCGAGGTGTATGCCGACTGACCCGCACCGCCGCGGCACATCGGTCATAGGAGAAGAGAGAACGTGAACAAGAACTTCCGAACCGTCATCATCTACCTCGTCCTCCTGGGCGTGCTCGTCTGGATCGTGACGGGCACCTTCACCGGGGCCCAAGAAGGGCCCGCAGAGCTCGATACCAGCGCGTTCATCACGGCGGCCGAGGACGGCCTCATCTCCTCGGCTACCTACATCGCCAGGAATGGCGACATCAAGGGAGAGTACTGGGCGAGCGCCGAGGCCAAGCAGAAGAAGGAGAAGCCTGCTGCCTACACGTCGTCTTGGGCCGGCGATGACTCCTTCACCGAGTTCGCCACGGCCAACGACATCAAGTTCACCGTCGACAACTCAGGACCCAGCATCTGGGTCACGATCATCACCTCGTTGCTGCCGATTCTGCTTCTCGTGTTCGTGATGATCTTCTTCCTGAACCAGATGCAGGGCGGCAACTCCAAGATCATGAGCTTCGGCAAAGCCAAGGCGAAGCGCATGACGCGCGATCAGCCGCGTATCACCTTCAAGGATGTCGCAGGTGCGGACGAGGCCATCGAGGAGCTCGACGAGATCAGGGAGTTTCTGGCCAACCCCGGCAAGTTCCAGGCACTCGGCGCCAAGATTCCCAAGGGCGTGCTGCTTGTCGGACCTCCGGGTACCGGCAAGACGCTGCTCGCTCGCGCGGTGGCCGGCGAAGCCGCCGTCCCGTTCTTCTCTATATCGGGCTCGGACTTCGTCGAGATGTTCGTCGGCGTGGGCGCCTCGCGCGTGCGCGACCTGTTCGAGCAGGCCAAGGCGGCCAACCCCTGCATCATCTTCATGGACGAGATCGACGCGGTCGGCCGTCAGCGCGGCGCCGGGCTCGGTGGCGGTCACGATGAGCGCGAGCAGACGCTCAACCAGCTGCTGGTCGAGATGGACGGCTTCGACATCAAGGACAACGTGATTCTGATCGCCGCCACCAACCGCCCTGACATCCTCGACCCGGCGCTGCTTCGGCCGGGCAGGTTCGACCGACAGATCGTCGTCGATCGCCCTGACCTCAAGGGCCGACTCGGCATCCTGAAGATCCACACGCGCGGCAAGCCGCTCGCTGACGACATCGACCTCGAGGTCCTTGCGCGCCGGACACCGGGCTTCACCGGGGCAGACCTCGCCAACCTCGTGAACGAGGCGGCGCTGCTGGCGGCACGCCATGGCAAGAAGCGCGTGGACATGAAGGAGCTCGACGAGTCCATCGAGCGCGTGATCTCGGGTCCCGAGCGCAAGAGCCGACTCATCTCCGAGGAAGAGAAGCGGATCATCGCCTACCACGAGTCCGGACACGCACTGGTGGGCCACCTGCTGAAAGACACCGATCCCATCCACAAGATCTCGATCATCGCGCGCGGGCAGGCGCTGGGCTACACGCTGGCGCTGCCGGCAGAGGACAGGTTCCTCACCAGCCGCAACCAGATGCTCGACCAGATCTCGATGATGCTCGGCGGCCGGGTGGCCGAGGAGCTGGCCATCGGAGATATCACTACGGGCGCCTCCAACGACATCGAGCGCGCGACGAAGATCGCCAAGCAGATGGTCATGCGTTTCGGCATGAGCGAGAAGCTCGGACCGCAGACCTTCGGCGAGGCCAGCCACGAGGTGTTCCTGGGCCGCGACTTCTCGGCAAACGCCGACTACAGCCCGGAGATCGCCTACGAGATCGACAAGGAGATCGCGCGGCTCATCGACGAGGCGTACGAGAAGGCGCGCAGACTCGTGGCGGATCGCCGGGAACAGCTTGACCTCATGGCCGAGGTGCTCATCGAGCGCGAGACGGTGGACCGCGAGGCGCTCATGGCGCTGCTGGAGAATCGCTGGCAGGAGTTCCTCGACAGCGAGGCCGAGCGTATAGCCAACGAGCCCGAGGCCCCTGAACCTGATGCGGCAGAAAGCGAAGCCGCCGTCGTGGCTGATGAGCCCGTCGTCGGCGCCGGATCCGATATTCCGCCGCAGGCACCACCGATTCTCAACGCCTAGGCGAAGCTAAGGGAGGCACCACCGTGAATCGTGAAGTCCACTACGACTTCACGCGCACGTGGGCGCTCGAAGCGGGCTTCTCTGAGGTCGATGCCGAGGCGATCGCTTCGGCGAACTGGGCGTGCGACCGCATACACACCGGACTTGCCGGCAAGCGCTACCACTGGGCTGCGTTGGGAGCACAGCGCCTGTCACGCAGGCGGTTTGGAGAGGCGGTCGAGCGGGGCGATCTGGTCGCTCTGGGCGAGGCGCTCCACACGATGCAGGATGCGGTCGGTCACGGGTTCTGGGGGCATTTCTACCACTGGAAGGGCATCGACCGATGGCAGCATCGAGGGCCTCGGGTCCGGCGGCGGCTGGAGACGCGCAGCCGCGCGATGCTCGAGGCGTTTCGCTTAGAGCGCCCCTGCCCGGACGCGGTCGCATCCGATGCGAGCTCGTTGGGGTCGCACGCCGGGACACCGATGGGGGATACTTGCCGCATGTCCTGACGCCGACCGGGGGAGCTCGCTTCCACATGGACCGCGACAAGATCGAGACCGGTGTGCGCCTGATTCTTGAGGGCATCGGAGAGGACCTCTCGCGAGAGGGACTGGCCGAAACCCCGAGGCGCGTGGCCGACATGTACTCCGAGATATTCTCCGGGCTGGGGGCCGATGCCAGCGAGCACTTCTCCGTGACCTTCAACGAGGGGCACCAAGAGATGGTCCTCGTGCGCGACATCGCGCTGTACTCCGTGTGTGAGCATCACCTCGTGCCGTTCCTCGGGCGAGCTCATGTGGCCTACATCCCGGGCAAGCACGGGCGCATCTGCGGGCTGTCCAAACTCGCTCGCGTTGTGGATGTGTACGCGAAGCGGCCGCAGGTCCAGGAGCGCCTGACCTCGCAGATCGCCGACACGATCGTCGACAACCTCGATCCCGCCGGCGTCATCGTCGTCATCGAGGCGGAGCACCTGTGCATGTCTATGCGCGGGATCAAGAAGCCCGGTTCGATGACGGTGACCAGTGCGGTGCGCGGCATATTTCAGCGCAGCGCCGCCACGCGCGCCGAGGCGATGTCTCTCATCACCGGCAAGTGACGCCGGCGGCACACAGCCGAGTGTGGCGGTGCGGGGCGTTCGAACTCGTCCTCGACCACCCGCTCGTCATGGGCATCGTGAACGTGACGCCGGACTCCTTCTCTGATGGCGGCGACCACGAGGACCCCGCGGCCGCCGTCGCCCACGGCGAGCGGTTGCTTACCGAGGGGGCCGACCTGCTCGATGTCGGTGGCGAGTCCACGAGGCCCGGCGCCGCGGCGGTGTCGCCCGCAGAGGAGCTGGCACGGGTCCGCCCGGTGATCCAGCGCCTGTCTGTGGAGCCGGTACCCGTCGCCGTCGACACCCGAAGGCCCACCGTTGCCGCTGCATGTCTGGAGGCGGGTGCGAGCATCGTGAACGACGTCTCCGGCTTCCGCGATCCGGCGATGGTTCAGGTTGTCGCAGCCTCAGAGTGCGGAGTGATCATCATGCACATGCTCGGCAACCCGGAGTCGATGCAGGACGATCCTCGCTACGACGACGTGGTGGTCGAGGTCGGCGGCTACCTGCTCGCGCAGGCCGCGGTGCTCGAGGCGGCCGGGGTCGCACGCGAGCGCATCGCCATCGACCCGGGAATCGGGTTCGGCAAGACCCTCGAGCACAACCTCGCTCTGCTGCGTGGCACGCGGGAACTGGCGGACCTCGGGTACCCGCTTGTCGTGGGTGCATCGCGCAAGCGCTTCATCGGTGAGATCACCGGGGAAGCGGACCCCAGAGGCAGAGTCGGTGGCTCGGTGGCGGCCGCGCTCGCGGTCGCTGAACGCGGCGCTGCGGCGCTGCGCGTCCACGATGTCGCGGCGACGGTGCAGGCGTTCGCACTAGGCAGCGCACTTCGCTCGTGAGGCGCACGGGGTGAAGTGGTGCCCGCTTAGGGAATATCTGTTGAGGTACGCCCGTAACCCGCGAACAGGAGATGACTGGCCATGGACACCGCGTATATCGGGCTTGGAAGCAATCTGGACCCCCGCATGCTGAATCTGGCGAGCGCGCTTGAGGCTGTGGCGCACCTCCCCGAGACTCACGTCAAGAACGTGTCGAACGCCTATGAGTCCCAGCCGGCCTACGTCGAAAGCCAGCCGCTCTTCCTCAATGCTGTGGCGGAAGTGACCACCGGCCTGCTCCCCGAGGCCCTTCTCGGTCACCTTCTGGATATCGAGACGGACATGGGTCGCGTGCGCGGCGACGACAAGGGGCCGCGCGTCATCGACCTCGATCTGCTGCTGTATGGTTCCGAGGAGATGGTCTCCGAGTCGCTCACCCTGCCGCATCCGGGGCTGGCCGAGCGAGATTTCGTCGTGACACCGCTGCTGGAGATCGCCCCCGACATCATCTTGCCTGACGGCACGCGTCCGGGGCGACTGGGCACCATGGTCGGGTGCGTGACGCGTGACGCCGGGCCGATTCCGGATGCCGGCGCTGGCCACGACGTCCCTGTCGAGCCTGCCGAGTGGGTGGCCATCGCGTCGAGCGAGGATGTGACCGATCGCATCGCCGGGTTCGACGCGGCACTGCAGTTCAAGCGGCAGGTGCTCGAGGGCGAGGGCATTCCCGTGGGATGGGAGCCCTACGAGCCGGGCACGGATGTCGACCCCTTCGGGATGATGATCGTCTTCTCGTTGCTCGTGCCGGTGGCCGACGAGGAACGCGCTCGCACGCTACTCGCGCAGGTCGAGGCCGCCCCGTCCGAGCTCTCGTTTGATGAGGGCGAGGAGCCGGCGGAGCCGGTGGTGTAGCAGGGGAGTGCTGCGGCGCACCCGACAGGTGTATACTCGCACCCCCTCGTTGGAGGGCCGCGTGGACCCGCACCGAAGCGGGCTGCGACGGCGAACCACGAAAGGAGCGTTCTCGTGAGCGCCATGCCCACGCCCCCTGCCGCACCCAAGATGACGGCGACCGCATTTTCCGCACTCAAGGGTTCGGGGCGCCCTCTCGTCATGATCACCGCCTATGACCACCCGTCTGCGCGTCTGGTCGAAGAAGCCGGCGTCGATGCCATTCTGGTCGGCGATTCGATGGGAATGACGGTGCTCGGGCACTCGAGCACCTTGCCGGTCACCGTCGACGATATCGCCCGGGCGACCGCGGCGGTCGCTCGCGCCACCACGCACACGCTCATCGTTGCCGACATGCCGTTCATGAGCTATCAGGTGTCGTACGAGGAGGGCATGCGCAACGCGGGTAGGCTCGTGGCCGAGGGCGGCGCCCACGCCGTCAAGCTGGAAGGTGCGAGCGCCGCAACGCTGCTGCTGACCAGAGGTCTGACCGAGGCGGGCATCCCCGTCATGGGGCACGTCGGCCTCACGCCCCAATCGGTGAACGCTCTGGGCGGCTACCGCACGCAGGCAAAGGACGCGACAGCGGCTGCCAAGCTGATTGCCGAGTGTGATGCGCTTGAGCAGGCGGGGGCGTTCGCGATCGTTCTCGAGTGCATCCCTGCCGAACTGGCCGAACGCGTGACGGAGCGCGCGGGAGTGCCGACGATCGGTATCGGCGCGGGGGTCGCGTGCGACGGACAGGTGCAGGTCTTCCACGACCTGCTCGGTCTGGGCGAGTTCGTGCCGCGCCATGCGAAGCGCTACGTCGACGCAGGCTCGATCATCCGCGAGGCGGTCGCGCGTTACGCTGACGACGTGCGCGGCCGCTCCTTCCCCGGCGACGAGCAATCCACCCACGTGTCGGGCGAGATGATCGATGAGGCCTTCAGTGCCGTGCACGTCTTGAACCGGAGCCAATCGTGATCGAGCGACTCTCGAGCAAGGACGAGATTCGTGCCGCCGTCGCCGCCGCACGGCGTGAGGGAAAGCGCGTGGGTTTCGTTCCGACGATGGGCGCCCTGCATGCCGGGCACCTCTCGCTCGTGAGCGCGGCGTGCAAGCGTGCCGACGTGGTCGTGACCTCGATATTCGTGAACCCCACGCAGTTCGGTCCCAGCGAGGACTTCGCCGCGTACCCGCGTTCCCTGGAAAGCGACATCGCGCTGCTCTCAGGCGACGGTGTCGAGATCGTCTTCACGCCGAGCGCCGCTGAGATGTACGGCGAGCTCCCGGTCGTGACGGTCGATCCGGGTCCTTTAGCCGCGCGCTGGGAAGGCGCGGTTCGACCGGGGCACTTCAGCGGCGTGGCGACGGTGGTCACGAAGCTGCTGTCCGTTGTCAGGCCCGATATCGCATTCTTCGGCGAGAAGGACTACCAGCAGCTCCAGATAGTGAAGCGGCTCGTGGCCGACCTCGACGTGGGCTGCCAGATCGTCGGCTGCGCCACGGTGCGTGATGAGGACGGCCTGGCGCTGTCGAGCCGAAACGTTCATCTGTCCTCCGAGCAACGCGTCGCGGCGCTGGCACTGCCGGCCGCGCTCGAGGCGGCGGAACTGGCGGTGGCGTGGGGAGAGCGTTCGGCGGCGGCTATCGAGGCGGGCATGCGAGACACGGTTGCGCGCCTGGCCGGCGACGCGCTCCTGCTCGACTATGCTGCCGTCGTCGACGCATCATCGCTTGAGCCCGTGGTCGAGCTCCGCGGATGTGTCCGAGCGATCATCGCGGGTCGCATCGGTCCCACGCGCCTCATCGACAACTGCGCGCTGGACGCATCGGAGTGCGAGGCCGCGCATGCCTGATGCCGCCGTAAACGCCGCGCTTTCGGCTGAGATCCGCTCCCTTGCGGCCGAGCGCGATGCGGTTGTGATCGCTCACAACTACCAGCGCGCCGAGGTCCAGGATGTCGCGGACTTCACCGGTGACTCGCTGGGGCTGTCGCGCCAGGCCGCCCGGACCGAGGCGCGCACCATCGTCTTTGCGGGAGTCCACTTCATGGCCGAGACGGCGGCGATCCTGGCCCCGGACAAGCGCGTCTTGTTGCCCGAGCCGCGCGCCGGCTGTCCCATGGCAGACATGGTGACCGCCGAGGGCCTGCGCGCGTGGAAGAGCGAGCACCCCGGCGTGCCGGTGGTGACGTACGTGAACTCGTCAGCCGAGGTGAAAGCCGAAAGCGATGTCTGCGTGACCAGCGCAAACGCCGTGGCAGTGGTGTCGGCGCTCGGCGCTTCGCGCATCCTGTTCGCGCCCGACCGCAACCTGGGGTCGTGGGTTGCCCGCTCGCTTCCCGAAGTGGAGGTCGTGCTGTGGGCGGGCTGGTGCCCGACACACGATGACGTCACCGTCGCGCAGGTCCTCGCCGCACGCGAGGCGCACCCGGGCGCACCTGTGATGGCGCACCCGGAGTGCCGACCTGACGTCGTCGACCTTGCCGACGCGGTGCTCTCGACCTCGCAGATGCTTGCTTTCGCGGCAGACGATCCGGCGGATGAATTCGTGGTCGTGACCGAGAGCGGGCTCATCCATGCGCTGCAGAAGGCCGCGCCCGGCAAGCGATTCCATGAGCTTGCGCCGCGCATGTTGTGCCCCAACATGAAACTCACCACGCTGGCGAAGGTGCGTGACGCGCTCGCGTTCGACCAGTACGCGGTTGAGGTGGCTCCCGAGGTCGCGCGGGCGGCGCGGGCAGCGGTGGAGCGGATGGTAGCCATTGGCTGACGCCGTGGAGCTCACGCGCCTGAGCAGCGTGCTGTCCGAAGGAGCACGCGTCACCTCGACCGACGTGCTCGTGGTCGGCACCGGCATCGCCGGGCTGACCGCTGCCCTGCACTGCTCGCGTGACCGCTCGGTCACCGTCGTGACCAAGGGTCGCCTGACCCAGACCAACACCTGGTACGCGCAGGGCGGGATAGCCGGCGCGGTCTCCGAGAAGGACTCGATCGAGTCCCACGTGGCTGACACGCTCCAGGTCGGCCAAGGCCTGTGCGACGAAGCCGTCGTTCGAGCCGTTGTGGGCGAAGCGCCCGAAGCGCTCGAGTCGCTCCTGGGCTTTGGCGTGCGGTTCGACCTGGCGCGGGACGGTGGCGTGGCGCTCGCGCTTGAAGGCGGGCACTCGCTGCCGCGCGTTCTGCATTCGGGCGACCGCACCGGGGCGGTGATACAGCACGCCCTCACCGAGACGCTCGTCGGGCGCTCGCGCATCCCGGTGCTCCAGAACCGGTTCCTCGCCGACCTCGTCTTGGACGACGAGGGGGGGTGCGCCGGCGCACTCGTGCTCGACGCGACCACCGGTGAGCTTGAGGCCATCGTGGCTGGTGCCGTGGTTCTGGCCACCGGCGGCGCAGGCGGCATCTTCCCGGTGACGACCAACCCTCCCGAGGCCACCGGTGACGGTGTGGCGGCGGCGTGGCGGGCGGGCGCTGAGGTCGCCGACCTGGAGTTCGTGCAGTTCCACCCGACCGCGCTCGACCATGAAGCAGCGCCGCGCTTCCTCGTGAGTGAGGCACTGCGCGGCGAAGGGGCGTACCTACTCGACTGCGATGGCGTCCGGTTCATGCTCGGCGTGCATCCGCAGGCCGAACTCGCGCCCCGCGACGTCGTCAGCCGCGAGATTGAGCGTGTGATGAAGCGCTGCGGCACCCCTCACGCCTGGCTCGACGCGCGGCATATCGGCGAGGCGCGTCTGCGCTCGCGTTTCCCGAACATCTGGGCCGCGTGTGCCGAGGCCGGCTACGACCTGTCGGTCGATCTGCTTCCCGTCGTGCCCGCCGCGCACTACTTCGTGGGCGGAATCCGCGTCGATGTCGACGGGCGCTCGAGCGTCCCGAGCCTGTACGTATCCGGCGAAGCGGCGGCGTCAGGACTGCACGGTGCCAACCGGCTCGCCTCGAACTCGCTGCTTGAGGGGCTTGTGTTCTCTCGCCGTATCGCCCGGGCGTTGGACGCCGACGGGGTGCCCTCGGCTGCGGCGCCCGCTGGGCAGGCGAAGCTGAGCGTGCCGACGCGCCGTGCATCCGTGTCCGCGACCAGATCCGTAGACTCACAAGCAGGCGAAACTGACGGATTCTCGGCCGGGCTCTCGCGGCTGCACGACCTGGCGGCCTCGGGCCTGGGGATGGCCCGTACCGCCGAGGGGCTCGAAGCGTCTGCGATCGGCTTCGCCCAGATCGCGGCTTCGGCGACGGGCGACGGCGTGGGCGGACGCGAGCTGGCGAACCTAGCGTGCGTGGCCGAGCTGGTGGCACGGGCGGCCGCCCTGCGCACGGAGTCACGCGGCTGCCACTCGCGTCTGGATCACCCGGATCGCGATGATGCGCGGTGGCGGGCCCATCTCGTGTTCAAGCGTCACGAGCGGCCTCGGTTCGAACCGGTACGCGAATCGTGAGAGGGTGAACTGGATGTTCGAGCTTCCCGACATCGTTGACGTCGTAGCCGCAGCGCTCGCCGAGGACCTTGGCGTTGCGCCATCACGGCTGACCGATACGAGTCTGACCGGGCCCGACCTGCTCGAGCTGGACGTGACCACGTTCTCAACCGTGGGAATCGATGCACCGTTCTCAGGCACTATCGTGGCCCGCGAGGCAGGCGTCGTCGCGGGGCTTCCCGTGGCTGCCGCGGTATTCGAGATGGTGTCGAACGCGGCAGGGCTCTTCGAGCCGGTCGAGATGTTCCCGCTGGTGGCCGAGGGCGCCCACGTCGAGGCGGGTACGGCCGTTGCCGAGGTGGAGGGACTTGCGGCGGCCGTCCTGATGGGGGAGCGGACGGCCCTCGACTTCGTGATGCTGCTGTCCGGCATAGCCACTGAGACCGCTCGATGGGTTGAGGCTGCGGGTCAGGAGCTGGCGGTGTTCGACACGCGCAAGACCGTGCCCGGGCTACGCAGCCTGTCGAAGTACGCGGTACGGGTCGGCGGGGGATCCAACCACCGGACAGGCCTGGGGGACATGGTGCTTGTCAAGGACAATCACCTGCGCCACGTCGGCATCACCGAAGCGGTTCGCCGAGCAAGAGACCTCAACCCCGACCTCATGATCGAGGTGGAGGCCGACACGAGAGCGCAGGCGCTCGAGGGGGTCGAAGCCGGCGCCGATGTCGTCATGCTCGACAACATGGACGATGAGGTGCTGTCGGAGGCCGTGAGGGAGTGCCGAAGTGCCGCGGCCGCCCGTGGCCGGGCGATAGTCCTCGAGGCTTCCGGTGGAATCCGTGTGGAGCGACTCCACGCGATCGCTGCTATCGGCGTGGACAGGGTATCCTCAAGCGCACTGACGCTCGCATCGCCCGTGGACTTCGGATTGGATGAACGCTAGTGGCCTGTATCGACACATGGAGGCAGCAGTGATCCCCGAGACCGGCATCGCCATCTTCGACTGGCTCCTCAGTCTCATGGACGCATGGGGCTACCTCATCGTCTTCATCATCACCATCTTTGAGAACATCTTCATCGTCGGCTCACTGACGCCCGGCGAGACGTTCATCGTGGTGGGCGCGCTCGTGTCGACGGGGGGCGGGCTGTCGCTGCCGCTCGTGTGGCTGTGCGCCATGGCGGGGACTCTCATCGGCAGTAACCTCACCTTCTTCGCCGGCCGACGCTTGGGGCTGGAGGGCTTTCGCGGGGCGGTCGAGCGGTTGTCAGTCACTCGGGTCGGCCGTCTGCTCAAGATCGACCCGGCGGCCATCGACGAGATCCAGGCACACTTTGACGAGGACGGCTCCAAGACCGTCTTCTTGGCCCGTTTCGCGGTCGGCATCAAGAACTGGGTGCCTGCGGTGGCGGGCGCCGTGCGCATGCCTGTCTTCTGGTTCGAGTTCCATACGGTGTTCGCTGCCGCGTTGCACACGACGCTCATGTGTGCGATCGGCTGGTTCCTCGGCGAGAACATGGACTACGCGCTCCAGATCGTGGCGGGCGTGGGCTGGTTCGGGCTGATGGTCGTCGTCCTCGTCATAGGCTCGCTGGTGCTGCTGAGGCGCGTGGCTCGCCGTCGGCTGGGCCATGACGTGGAGGCACATGCCGATTCCGAGGCTGCGCCGTCGGGTCACGACGAGTCGTGAGGCACGCCGGTACCCGCGAGCACGTTCTGACCGGACTACGTGACGCCGGTGCGGCCGGCGTGAGCGGAGAGAGCCTGGCCCACATGCTCGGTGTGAGCAGGGTGGCGGTGGGCAAGCATGTCGCAGCGCTCCGCGAACTGGGGTACCAGGTGGAGGCGGTGCCGGGCTCAGGCTATCGGCTCGTCGCACAACCGGATCTGGCCTACCCGTGGGATGTGGCACCCCTCGTGCGCCATGCGCTGTGGCGCTCGTTCTCCGGCGACGCCACGCTGCCGTCCACCAACGATGCCGCACGCGAGCTTGCCGCTGCGGGCGCGGATGAGGGCACGGTGGTGGTGGCGGCGCGCCAGAGCGCAGGCAGGGGTCGGCTCGGCAGGTCGTGGGAGTCTCCGGCGGGAGGCGCCTACGTCTCCGTGATTCTTCGTCCGCCTGTTGCCCCGGCAGACGCGGGCTCGCTCGCGCTGGTGGTCGGGCTGGGCATCGCGCAGGGGCTCGAGAGCGTCGGAGTGCGCCCGCGCCTCAAGTGGCCCAACGACGTGTGGATGGGCGAGGCCAAGGTCGCGGGCGTCTTGCTCGAGATGTCGGCGGAGTCCGATCGGGTGACGTGGGTGGTCGCCGGGTTCGGGCTCAACGTCGTCAGACCGCCGGATGCCCCGTTGGTTGCAGCCTACGTGCGAGACGAACTGCCGGACGCGAACATCGCCGCGGTGACGGCATCGGTGCTCGATGGCATCGCCGAGGCGTACGGGGTGTGGCTCGATGCGGGCTTCGGGTCGCTCCAGGAGGCCTACAACGAACGCTCGCTGCTCAACGGAAGGGATGTCGTCGTAAGCGATGCATCGGGCGCGGTGCGGGTGCGCGGAGTCGCGCGCGGCGTGGACGACGAGGGCCGCCTGATCGTCCAGGGACGGGCAGGTACCGAGGCAGTGTCGTCCGGCGAGGCGACGCTACGAACGTAGCGGGCGGCACCCGCGCGGCCACGCCGCTTGACTGCCAGGACGGGTACTCGCTACCGTAAACATACGATTCCAGTGATGTTTACGGAAAGGTCCACCACGTGGCTGATTCACGACCCGGCCCCACCCCCGGCAGCGGCCGAACACGCGACTTGGCTGCAGCAGCGCTGCTCACGGCGTTGCTCTCTGCCTCGGCGTACCTGGTCGTGCCGCTGACGCCTGTGCCCTTCACCCTGCAGGTGTTCTTCGTCGTTCTTGCGGGGCTGCTGCTTTCTCCGGGTTGGGCCGCCGCGTCGATGGGCGCCTATCTCGCCCTGGGGGCCGCGGGAATCCCGGTGTTCTCGGGTGGCAGGGGGGGACTGGGCGTGCTGGCCGGCCCGACGGGTGGATACCTCATCGGCTTTCTTCTGGGAGCGGTCGCGGCCTCGCTCATTCGCTCGTGGCTCGGTCGCACGGCACTCAGGCCGATCGCGAGCGATTCGATCGCAGCGGGAACCGCGGTGTTCGTCATCTACGCGTGCGGCGTTGCGCAGCTGATGGGCGTTGCGGACCTGTCCTTGGCGCAGGCGGTCGTTTCGGGGGTTGCGCCGTTCATCGTCTTCGATGTGGCCAAAGCCGTAGCCGCGGTTGCGGTTGCCGGTCCTGTCAGGAAGGCGCGCACGCGCTAGCGCCGCGCGTGAGGTGTCACGCAGGCGCCGCCGGAAGCCTCACGGTGAAGCACGAGCCCCCGGCCGGAAGGTTCGTGGCCTCGATGGTTCCTGCGTGCGCGGTGACGATGGCCTTCACGATCGCCAGTCCGAGCCCCGCGCCCCCGCTCGTCCGGGTGCGGCTGCTATCGGCTCGGTAGAACCGGTCGAACAGGTTGGGCAGGTCCTCGTCAGGGATGCCCGGGCCGTTGTCCGAGACAGTGAGCCAAGCGACATCGGCGTCGGCACCCAGCTCTACGTCGACACGCCCTCCGGGGCCGACCATGCGCGTGGCGTTGTCGATGAGGTTGGCCACGACCTGTTGGATGCGATCGACGTCACCGAGCACGTCAGGTGACTCACCGTGGATGGCCAACGTCACACCCCGGTGCTCCACGAGCGGCTCGAGCATCGCCGCGGCACGGTCGGCCGCAAGACGCAGACCGAAGCGGCGAATGGGCAGTTCGCCGGTTGCGCCCTCGATG
Organism: Coriobacteriia bacterium; assembly: GCA_034370385.1. NCBI lineage: Bacteria > Bacillati > Actinomycetota > Coriobacteriia > Coriobacteriia bacterium. Next base: position 61,131 of record JAXMKZ010000004.1, on the reverse strand, counting down.
CGCTGCAGCGTGAGCAGATCGTTGGCCAGTCGCGTCAGGCGCTCCGCCTCAAGCGCTATGGTCGACAGGAACCGCTCCTGATCATCGGGGGCCACGTCGCCGTCGAGGAGCGTCTCGGCAGCGCCACGTATGGCCGTGAGCGGCGTCCTCAGCTCGTGGCTGACGTCCGAGACGAACTGGCTCTTGCGTCTCTCTTCGCTCGTGACCTGTTCGAGTGCCACGGACACTTCGTCGGCCATGCGGTTGAACGATGAGGCGATGAGGCGTACCTCGCGCGGCCCTCCTGTCTCGGCACGCACCTCCAGGTTGCCCGCGGCGAAGGACGAGGCGGTCGCGGCGAGCCGCTCGAGCGGTGAGGAGAAGGACCGCGCGACGACGCGCCCGGCCATCCAGGCCAGAATCGGCGTGAGGACGACCACGGCGATCTCGACGTCCCAACCGGTCGCCACGACCGCGGCGAACGCTCCGGTAACCGCGAACACGGCAAGGGTGACGGCGATTCGCGAGCGCAGGGTGTACACGCTACGAGGTCCGGAACCGGTAGCCGTATCCGCGCACGGTCTCCACGAGCGCGGGATCCACGTTGGCCGCCTCAAGCTTGTCGCGCAGGCGCTTCACGTGCGTGTCGACGGTCTTGGTCTCGACCAGGTACTCCCACCCCCATGCATCGCGCAGGAGTTGCTCGCGAGAGAGCACCTTGCCGGCGTGGCGCATGAGGCAGGCGAGCAGTTCGAACTCCCGGGGCGTCAGATCGATCGGGCCCGACGCCGAGGTTGCGGAGTGCGCACCCTCATCGAGGCTCACTCCCGACACCTCGAAGCGCTCGCCTGCGACCGAAGCGTCGCGAGCGCCCGGCTGGGCGCGGCGCAGGAGGGCTTTGACGCGCGCCGAGAGCTCGCGGACGCCGAACGGCTTGGCGAGATAGTCGTCGCCACCAATCTCGAGACCGACGACCTTGTCGAGTTCGGTGTCGCGCGCCGAGAGGAACAAGACCGGTACGTCGGAGGTCGCACGCAGTCGGCGACACACCTCGTACCCGTCCATTCCCGGAAGCATCACGTCGAGGACGACCAGGTCGAAGCTGCGAGCTGCGGCCGCAGCGAGGGCGGTATCGCCGTCTGATGCGATCTCGACCTCGTAACCGTCCTTCTCGAGGTTGTAGCTCACGAACTCGGTGATGGACGGCTCGTCGTCGACGATCAGGATGCGGGCCGGTAGGTCGCTCATGCGCGCCTCCTTACGGCGATACTGGCGTATCATGGCAGGTCAGCGGTCAAGCGATCCGCGCCCGCAGGTGTGGGGCATCGCCCCGGGGCCGATGATAGCACCGGCCCTGCGCCACTCGGTGCGGGGCGTCACCGTGTCGTCACCCGCGCAGGTGCACGCAGGGCGGCTCGGGGGAGGGAGGGGGTCACATGTTACTCGCCGTGGATGTAGGCAATACGCAAACGGTGCTCGGCCTGTTCGCGGGGGAGGCCCTCGACGCTCACTGGCGCATCTCGAGTAACGCGTCCCTCACATCCGACGAGCTGCGCATCACCGTGAGCGCGCTGCTCGCACAGGACGCTCGGTCGTGGAGCGACATCGACGAAGTCATCCTGTCAAGCGTCGTACCCCGGCTCACTGCGGCTTGGGACGACGTGGTCGAGGGCGCAGCGGCCTGTGAGCTCATCATCGTGGGCCCCGGCCTCAAGACAGGGCTGCCGATTCACTACGACAACCCGCACGAGGTTGGAGCTGACCGCATCGTCAACAGCGTGGCCGCGGTGGCCGCTTGGGGTGCGCCGGTCATCGTGGTCGATTTCGGCACGGCCACGACCATCGATGTCGTGGGGGCCGACGGCGCCTACCTCGGAGGGGCGATCGCGCCGGGTGTCGAGACGAGTGCAGAGGCGCTGTTCTCCAAAGCCGCGCGGCTGTCCAAAGTCGACCTTGAACCGCCGGCAAAAGTCATCGGAACCAACACGCGTGCGAGTGTCCAGGCCGGTCTCATGCTGGGCGAAGCGGCCATGGTCGATGGGCTCGTCAGGGGCGCCTGGGCTGAACTGGGAGTCGAAACCGCTGTCGTCGCTACCGGCGGGCTGGCTCCGATCATGGCCCCTCTGTGCGCTACCGTCGGCCATGTCGATGTCGATCTGACTCTGACGGGACTGCGCCTCATCCGCGATCTGAACCGCTGACGGACACGCCCGGGGCCGCGTTCTGCACGCATGCCGGCATGACGGCTGCCCGAAGAGGGCGCCCGGCCGTGGCCATCGCCTACGGCGTATACTCGCTGTGCACATTTTCGTGTACACGAGTGCTCGAGGGGGGATGGCGCGGTGCGCTTCTTCAGGATCGGCGAGAAGGTCATCAGTCGGGAGAAGCTCGTCGACGCGGTCGACTCCATTCTGGCCGACCGTGAGGCCGGCGCCACTCAGGAGGAGGCGGCGCGCGCCGTGGGTGTGACCCGCAGCGTGGTGTCGTTCCTTGAGACGCTCGGTGAGGTTCGGCGTGGTCCGCGCGTTGCACTCGTCGGATTCCCGGTGGCCAACTGCGGTGAGGTGCAGGAGGTCGCCGAACGCCACGCCGTCGACTTCGTGCTGGTCATGAGCCAGGCCCAGCGAGAATCGATTGAGGCCGGGTCTCCGGCCAACGTGTTCAACCGGCTCCTGGAGACGCTTGCGACCCTGCGCGACTTCGACACGGTGCTTCTGATGGCCAGTGACTGGCGCATCGCGACCATCGAGAAGATCCTCGGCTCAGAGGTGGTGGGAATCCCCCTAGGGTCTTCGCCGCTGCGCGAGGATCGTGCGGTCGACGTCGAGGAACTCGACCGTCTGCTCGAGGGCATCATGGCCCGGCCCGCGGGTCCGGGTGGGCGTACGGGCAGCGTCAGCTCCGTGCTTCGAGATGCCGCGCAGGAGATCGCCGGGAGGTGGCAGCAATCAAGGAAGTAGTCTCTGTCTCGATCGGCTCGTCCGCGAGGGACCACGCCGTGGAAGTCGACCTGCTCGGGGAGCGCTTCCGTATAGCGCGCGAGGGAACCGACGGGTCGATGGACAAGGCGGTCACACGTCTAAGTGAGCTCGACGGATCGGTGGACGCATTCGGGCTTGGTGGTATCGACCTATATCTTCGGGCCGTCGGACACGACTACTACTTCCGCGATGCGAAGCGCTTTCGCCGCGCGGTCTCCAGATCACCGATCGTGGACGGTAGCGGGCTCAAGGGTGCCGTCGAAGCCGACGTCGTGCGCTTCATGGTCGAGGATCTTGGCCTCGAGCTTGCCGGCAAGTCCGTGCTCGTGACCTCGGCGGTCGATCGCTGGGGCATGACCGAGGGCTTCTACGACGCCGGATGCCAGGTGGTCGCAGGCGACCTGCTCTACGCGCTCGGGGTGCCGCTCATGCTGACCACGCGTCCATCGCTCGAGCGCGCCATTCGGGTCATTGCGCCCATCGCTGTCCAGCTGCCGTTCGCGTGGCTCTATGAGGCCGACGCCGACGACGAGACCGAGGTCCAGTCCTCGTCGAAGCACGCAGAGCACTACCGGCGAGCCGACGTCATAGCCGGTGACTACAAGTACGTACGCCGCTATATGCCCGAGGACATGTCCGGCAAGTGGGTCGTCACGAACACGACCACCGCCAACGACATGGAGTTCCTGAGGTCGCGAGGGGTCGAGCTACTCATCACGAGCACGCCGCGTCTCGAGGGGCGCACATTCGGGACCAACGTCATCGAGGCCACCATGGTGGCGCTCGAAGGTGCCTCGGCCGCTCTGGCTCCGAGCCGCTACCTGGAGCTGATGCGCGCGACGGGTTTCACGCCGGATGCGCAGTGGTTGCAGCGGTGACCGTGGTTCGGCACGCTGATTGCACTGAGCAGGGCACTCGATAGCTTCGCCACAGTGTGGCGGACACCCTGTCCGGGTGATAGACTCCGAGTGTTCAGGCAAGTGGGTCTTATTGGCGGTGCACTCCCGCGTGTTCGCGCGCGCACTCACCCGTAGAGACTCAGCGAATGCGGCTCCATGGGACGCTGCGCGAAGGAGTGGATGCTAGGTGAACAAGAGGGCTCGCAACAGGCTGATCGGAGTCACCGCAATCGTGCTGCTGTCGATTGTGGCCATTTTCGCGTCCATCGGCAGTAGTGGAAGCACCGCCTACTACAAGTCGGTCGAAGAAGTCGCCACTGATGACGAGCTCGTGGGTGAGCGCGTGAAGTTGGGCGGCGCCGTGGTGACCGGCTCGTGGGACAAGAAGTCCAACCCGATGACGTTCGACATCCGCGACGAGGCGGATACTGACGGCACCGGCGCGGTTGTCAAGGTCGTCTACAACGGTCCCGTGCCCTCCACGTTCGGCGACGGCGTCACGGCCATCATCACCGGCGAGCTTGCGGCTGACGGCCACATCGAAGCCGGCGAGATGATCACCAAGTGCCCCTCGAAGTACGAGTCGGCTACGGGCGCGATGGACGTCGGCGCCATCAAGGACGGTCAGACGCTCGACGACGTGTCGTTCTCGGGTTACGTGGTTGCCGGCACGATCGCTGCGCCAGGCGGCGATGCGCGCTTCTCGGTCGCCGGATCTCAAGACGCCGGCGCCAAGTCATACAAGGTCGCGTGGGACGGTGCCCTGCCCGCGGGCATGAACGACGGGAGTATGGTGATCATCAAGGGCGGCGTAGACGCTGAGGGCCTCATCACCGCCACCGACGTCGCTCTTGAGGCAAGCGAGAAGAAGTAGGAACTCCAGCACCTCGTCGGAAGAATCCGGCGAGGTGCTTTCATGTTCACCGGACAGGGGAGTGGATCACATGCGCGTTGCAGGGCAACTGTTCTTGAGCTTGGGCTTTCTGAGCTCGCTCATCGCTATCGGCGCGCTGTTCTGGGGCCGCCACCTCGGGCCGAAGAAGGGCGAGGCGGTGACCAACGCCGGTTACATCGCGACCTTCGTGAGCGCAGCGGGCTACACGCTGTCGACACTTGCGATGACCGTTGCGTTCTTCAGCAAGGACTTCACCTTGCTCTACGTCGCCTCGAATCACTCGACGGACGTATCGAGCCTGGCGTGGCTCTACACGCTGTCGGGGGTGTGGGCCGGCCGCGAGGGCTCACTGCTGTTCTGGGCGTGGCTTCTGGCGCTCTTCATGGCGTGGGTCGCCTATCAGCGCATGGACAAGACCGATGACCTGTCCAACATGGGCATCGCGGTCACGAACATCGTCTTGTCGCTGTTCGGTGTCGCGATGATGTTCTCCGAGCCGAACAACCCGTTCAAGCCCACGCCGGCCGAGTGGCTGTCCGGAGGTCAGCTGGTCGGTCAAGGCGCGAGCATGGGCATGAACCCGCTGCTCCAGCACTGGGCGATGATCCTGCATCCTCCGACGCTGTTCATCGGCTACGCGGGGCTCACCATCCCGTTCGCCTTCGCGATCGCGGCGCTGATCGTCAACGACGCATCCAAGGCCTGGGTCGTCATCGTCGATCGCATCACGGTGTTCTCGTGGTTGTTCCTCGGAGCCGGCATCGGCCTGGGCTCCGTGTGGGCGTACGTCGTTCTGGGTTGGGGCGGCTACTGGGCCTGGGACCCGGTCGAGAACGCATCGCTGCTTCCGTGGCTCACCGGCGTCGCGCTTATCCATAGCTTCACGGTGTACCGCCGGCGCGACGGCTTCAAGCGCTGGGCGATCATGAGCGCAGCACTCACGTTCGCTCTGGTCATCTTGGGAACCTTCATCACCCGCTCAGGCATCGTGCAGTCCGTTCACGCGTTTCAGAAGGATCCCGTATCGCTCTTCATGTTTCTTGGCATGATCATCGGATCCGTCCTCGTTGCCGGCATCGGACTCGCGCTGCGCTGGGAGACGTTTGCGGGCAACGATGAGTTCGAGTCGCTCACCAGCAAGGACGCCGCGTACTACTTCAACAACGTCATCATGACCGTCGCGGGTCTCTTGGTCGCCTACATGACCGTCACGTCCGCGCTCCCCGCGTGGCTACCGTTCGGTGGCCAGTCCATGTCGGCGGTCTCCTACGACCTACTCGCACGCCCGATCGGCGTCGTGTACGTGTTCATCCTCGCGGTGTGCCCGTTGCTCTCGTGGAAGAAGACCGACCCGACGGTGTTCTGGGCGCGGTTGAAGTGGCCGTTGGTTGCCACCGTCGCCCTATTCGCACTCTTGGTCTGGGAGTGGGTTGCGAATCTGCGCCCGATCTATCTGTTCACCATGGCGCAGGGCGGCGAGAACGCTCGCAAGCTGGCGTCGTTCGGACCCGAGGTCGTATACGACGTCATCTCGATCGCGGCGTTCCTGGCCGCGGCGCTCGTCATCTCGACGGCGACCTTCCTCTTCATCGATGGTTCGCGTAAGCGCGCCGCGGCCAAGGGCGAGAGCTTCTTCGCTTCGCTCGGTACCATCATGTTCAAGTCACGCACTCAGTCCGGTGGCTATCTCTCGCACCTTGGTATGGGCATCATCATGATCGGACTGGTCGGCTCGTCCATGTACGTGCGCGACGTGCGCCTCACGGTCCCTGAGACACCCGGTGCCCAGTTCAAAGTCGACAACTACGACTTCACGTTCCAGGGCATCGAAGAGAAGACGCTGCCCAATGGCGACGTGGTGGCCAAGGCGACGTTCGGCGTCGAGAAGAACGGTCGCTCCGTCGGTACCGTCGACCCCGGCCTGACGCAGTTCGCACGCCAGGATCAGACCCGCCTCGACGCCAAGGTGCTCATGGAGCCGCTCCGCGACATCTTCGTCGTCTGGGAAGGCTCGGAGAGCGGTCAGATGTCGGTCAACGTGAAGGTCAATCCGCTCATCGCCTTTGCGTGGGGCGGGTTTGCAATACTGATGCTGGGCAGTGCGCTGGCTGCGTGGCCGAAGAAGGTCGTCGTTGCGGCGCCCGTTGCGCGGCCCCTGAAGACGCGGAAGGCGTAGAGTCCGTCGTCGATGACCGATAACACACAGACACCGAATGCGCTGGAGGTCCGGGAACTCTCCCGGACCTTCGGCGCACGCAAGGCCCTCGACGGGGTCGACTTCGACCTGACCGAAGGCGCGTTCCTGTCGATCTTCGGCCCCAACGGCGCGGGGAAGACCACGCTACTCAAGGTGCTCTCGACGCTTACCACCCCGTCGAAGGGGTCGGCGAAGGTGCTTGGCTTCGACGTCGTCCAGGGTGCGGTGGAACTGCGCGAACGTATCGGCTTCATCAGCCACAACCCCTTGCTGTACCCCGACCTTTCCGCCGAGGAGAACCTCGAGTTCTTCGCTGAGATCTACTGCATCGACAACCCCAAGGAGCGCATTCACGAGCTGCTTGACGCGGTGGAGCTGGACCATCGGCGGCTCGACCTCGTGCGCACCTTCTCGCGCGGCATGCTGCAGAGGTTGTCGATAGCACGCGCGCTGCTGCACGATCCGGCGCTCATCTTCCTCGACGAGCCGTACTCGGGGCTGGATCCGCACGCGATGGACATCCTCGACGGCCTGCTCGAGCGTATCCGAGAGGGTCGGACGTTCGTCATGGTGAGCCACGATCTGACCAAGGGGCTCGAACTGTGTAGCCACGCGCTGATTCTGGCGAAGGGCAAGATCGTGCTCTATCAGGACAAGGAGCTCATCGACGAGGACGAGTTCCAGCAGACCTACCGCTCAACCGTGGGTCTGGGGGTGAGCTAGGTGGCACGCGAGCGCACCTCGAACATGTCGTCGTGGCGTCAGTTCAAGGCGATCCTGAAGAAGGACATCGTCATGGAGCTGCGCACCAAAGAGATGCTCACTTCGATGGGCCTGTATGCCCTGCTCGTCCTCGTCGTCTACTACATCACGCTGTCGCAGGCGGGTGCGGACTTCGAAGTCCGGCGCATCGCGGCCGGCCTGCTGTGGCTCGTGTTCATCTTCACGTCGCTCCTCGGTCTGAACCGCTCGCTCGTACACGAGAAGGACCAGGGTTGTCTTGACGCTTTGCTCATCTCGCCCACCGACCGTCCGGTGATCTTCTTCGGCAAGGCGGTGGGCAACCTCATCTTCCTGCTCATCGTCGAGGTGATGATCGTGCCGCTGTTCTTCTTCATCTTCCTCTCGCGCCCGGGTGCGGCGTCCGGCGGACCAATGTGGATGCTCGCGTTGGCGCTGCTGGTCGGTTCGATCGGTATCGCCGGGGTGGGCACGCTGCTCGCTACCATGTCGGTGAACACCAAGGGCAAGGACTTCATCTTGGCGGTACTGTTCATCCCGATCATGTTCCCGCTGCTCCTGGCGGTGGTCGCAGCGTCGGCGGCGGTGTTGCAGGCCGATCCGGGGTACGTGAACACGTACTGGCAGATGATGGGCATCGCGGCGGGGTACGATGCGGTCATGCTGCTTGCGGCCTTCGCCCTCTACGAGTTCGTCCTCGGCGCGTGATGCACGCGGCGCCGGTGTCTTCCTATCGGAAGGAGTGCGCGTGAAACAGCTCAAGATCGCTGTGGTACTCGTCTTGATCGGCGGGGTTCTCACGACCGTCGCGTTCCTCATGGCCTTCTACACCGCCGAGGTGCAGCAGTTCGGAACGGTGACCTTCGACGCACCCATCGAGACGGTGTTCCCCGTGGCGCCAGATCAGTTGCAGCCGGCCGAGGGCATCGCCTACGTTCGCCCGTGGTTCAGTCAGAAGATCTTCTACTTCCACGTGCCGGTGGCCGAGGCGTCGTTCCTCGTGCTCATAATCTCGGCGATATTCGCCGTACGCTTCCTCATGACCAAGCGGGCCGAGTACGACACCAAGTCCCGCATCGCCATGGAGACCTCGCTGGTGTTCGTCGTGCTCACGATGATCACGGGCGTGCTGTGGACCAAGGCCTCGTGGGGTGTGTGGTGGGAGTGGGAGCCTCGTCTCACCACGTACTTCATCATGATGCTCATGATGATCGCCTACTTCGTCTTGCGAAACTCGATCGAAGAGGAGGAGCGTCGCGCCACGTACGCTGCGGTGTTTGCGATCCTCGCCGCTATCAACGCGCCGCTGTCCTTCATGATCACCCGGGTCATTCCCTCGAACCACCCCGTGGTGTTCCAGCCGGGTATGGCCTCATCGAACCTGATGCCGTTCATCGTGGCCCAGATCGGCATGCTCATGATCGGATACGGCATCTACGTCTCGCGCATGAGCGAAGAGCGGCTGCGGGAGCGCGTCGAGATCGCCAAGGAGACACTCGAGGGCTGAACGCCCGCGTCGGAGCAAACGTACCGGACTGTCGAAAGGAAGTCGTAGCTGATGGAACCCACCAACCTTGAACTCTACCGCCTCGCACTCACGGACGCGCCCTTCGTCATCGGGGCCTACGCGATCCTGTGGGTCGCCTTCGTCGTCTACCTCACGATGGTGCTGCGGCGCATCATGCGGCTTGAGAAGGAAGTCGACGTGCTTGAGGGCGCGGTCTCCAAGCGCGCCGGCGAATAGGACCGAGGGCCGGACGCGGTGTCGCCACGGCATGAAGTGCGCGTGGCGAGTCAGTTCGTATACTCTAGTGGCAGCGGTTCGTAGTCTGCCGCTGGGGATAGAGGTTTCGACCGAAGGGGCTTGAGGCACGCTCGTGGAGCAGCTATCTGTCGTACTCTACTGGTTCGCATTCGCGCTGTACGTCGTCGCGACGGTCCTCTACGCCTATCAGTTCGTTCTTCGCCGCCAGAAGGTCGCGTGGTGGGCGCGGTTTGCCACGGGCGCGGGATTCATTCTGCAGACTCTGGCCATCGGTGCGAACTCCGTAGCCAACGACGGTACACCTCTGACCGGCTCCAACCAGCTCGTACTGGCCAGTTGGGCGCTCGTGCTCCTGTACTTCGTCATGGAGCATCTGCTGAAGATCCGGTCCTACGGGGCGTTTCTCATCCCGGTGGCCGTCGTGCTCATGGCCGCGGCACAGCTTATGGGCGGGAGCGAGGCTTCGCTGGCGCCTCAGCCCGAGATCCTCAGCGGATGGGGCGTGGCCTTTCACGTGGGCCTTATCGTCTTCGCCAACGCGGGTTTTGCCGTGGGCGCCGTGTCGGCGCTGCTCTACCTGTATCAGAGCTCCCAGCTCAAGTCCCATCGCAGCAATCGCATGAGCCGTCGCCTGCCCTCGCTTGCCACCCTCCAGATGGTTTCGCGCCGCGCCATCGCCCTGGCATTCCCCGTCTACACCGCAGGGCTGTCCCTCGGCATCATTCGTGCGATCCAGGTCGACGTCGGCGGGTGGTTCTTCGACGCGCGCATCATGATGTCGGGCGTCGTGCTCATCACCTTCGCCATCTACCTGGTTCTGGCCTACCGTCCCGACATCTCGAACCACACCGTGGCGTGGGTGGCGGTGCTCGGGTTCGTCTTCGTGGTCATCCTTGCCATCATCGCGCGCACGCTCCCCGTCGGGTTCCATGTCTTCGGTCAGTTGTAGGGGGATTTCTTGATGGGGGAGAGGACGAAGCGCTACTATCCTGCGTTCCTCGACCTGACCGGCAGATCCGTGGTCGTCTTGGGCTCGGGTCCATCGGTCGAGCGCAAGGCGCGCCAGCTCGTGCGCTACGGCGCGGACGTGACGGTGGTCGGCCCCGATCCGAGCGAAGAGCTCGTCGAGGCGGAAAGCGACGGCCACATCATCGTCGAGGCGCGTGAGTACGTGCGCGGAGATCTGGCAGGCGCCGCGCTCGTGGTCTGTGCGTCGGCGGAGCCCGAAGTGCAGCGCGCCGTGTTCGAAGAGGCGTTGTTGGTGGGGGCGCTCGTGACCGTCGCGGACAATCCGAAGCTCTCGAGCTTCATCGTGCCCGGTATGGTCCACCGTGAACCGCTTCAGATCGCCGTGTCGACCGGTGGCGTAGCTCCGCAGCTCGCCAAGCGGCTGCGCAAGCAGCTCTCCGAGCAGTTCGGTGCGGCGTGGGGGCCCTACGCAGAGCTCGTGGCGCAGGTGCGCGCCATCGGCATGGAGCGCCTTGAGGGCCCAGCGCAGCTCGAGAAGCTGCTCGACGCGGTCTTCGAGTCCGACACGCTGGATCGTGTGACTGCGGGAGAGATCCTTGCTGCTGAGGACGTGTACGAAGCGTTCGCACCAGAGCCGGAGCCGGAGCCGGAGCCCGGGCCCGCGGCCGAATCGGAGCCTGAGCCCGCGGCCGAAGCCGGGGTCGAGCCCGAGCCCGAGCCTGCCGCCGAACCGGAGCCCGCACATGGCGAGTGACCGCACGGCGATCGTCACGGGCGGCAGCTCGGGCATCGGGCTGGCCTGCGCCAAGGAGTTGGCGCGCCGAGGGTACAATGTGGCGCTGGTTGCGCGCGACGCCGGTCGGCTGGAAGCCGCTGCGGAAGCGGTGCGCGCCGAGGCGTCGACCCCGAATCAGCGCATCGCATGGAAGAGCGCCGACCTCTCATCGTGGGAAGCCACCGGCGCCGCCTTCGCCGAACTCGCCGCCGACGGCTTCTCGCCCGAGATCCTCGTCAACTCCGCCGGCGTCATCATTCCGGGCGAGTTCATCTCCATGCCGCTCGAGTCGTTCGAGATGAACATCGAGCACGGCTTCTGGAGCGTCGTCTACCCGTGTCGTGCGGCCGCTCCGGGCATGGTGGAGCGCGGCCACGGCCACATCGTCAACGTGAGCTCAGTGGCGGGCTACCTCGGCATCTACGGCTACACCGGCTACTCGTCAGCGAAGTTCGCCGTGATGGGCTTCACCGAGGCCCTGCGTTTCGAGATGAAACCGGCGGGCGTCACGGTCTCGGTGGTGTGCCCGCCCGACACCGACACGCCGGCACTCACCCACGAGCACACGCTGCGCCCGTACGAGACCGACGTCATAGCAGGCGGGATCAAGCCGATCTCGCCGGAGAAGGTTGCGCACGCGGTGATGCGGGCCATCGACCGCGGTCACTACCACGTGATCCCCGACGCGCTCTCGGCGTTCTACTTCCGACTGAAGGGTCTGCTGCCCGAGGTCTTCTTCGCCATCGTCGACGGCGACGTGCGCAAGGCCCGCAAGGGGAAGTAGGAAATCTACTCGGAAGTCTTGTGCGCTGCGCATCTTCAGAGTAGATTTCCTAGCATGGACCTCAATCACCTGCTGACCTGTCATGAAGGCAAGACTCTTGAGTTCAAGAGGGACGCCTCATCTCCGCGCGGAATCGTGCGAACGGTTGTTGCGTTTGCCAATTCGGCCGGCGGCACGGTGCTCATCGGTGTGGCGGACCGTACGCGCGAGATCGTGGGTGTCGATGATCCGCTCGATCTCGAAGAGCGCTTGGCGAACATCATCGCAGACTCGGTGGAGCCCCTGATCGCGCCCGAGATCGATGTGGTCACGTGGCGCGACAAGAGTCTACTCGCGGTTCGTGTGCACCCGGGGGCCTCGCGCCCGTATCGCGTCGCGGGCGAGGGGGATGCGCAGGGGGTCTACGTTCGCGTCGGCTCCACCAATCGGCGTGCGGATGCAGCTATGGCTGCGCAGATCGGTCGCTCGGTGTCGGGGCCGACCTACGACGAAGTCGCGCTTGCGACGCTGGGTGACGATGCGCTCGATGTGGCTGCGGTGCAAGCGGTGTTCGACGGCAGGCGTCACATAGACAGACGGGCGCTGAAGACGCTGCGGCTGTTGACGGAACGTGAGGGGCAACTGTGTCCGACCGTCGGCGGCGTGCTGCTGTTCGGTGTGGACCGCGAGGCCACGTTCCCTGATGCGGTTATCGAGGTGGCACGGTTTGCAGGCTTCTCGCGCAGCACCTTCACGGATGCCGCGATCTATGGCGGGTGTCTGCCGGTTGCGCTGGAGCACACCATGGCGTTCGTGCGTCGCAACATCGCGCAGCGCTACGAGATCGAGGGGCTTGCGCGGACCGAGAGCTGGCAGTATCCGCTCGTCGCCGTGCGTGAGGTCATCGTGAATGCGGTCGTGCACGCCGACTACTCCTTGCCCGGCCTCCGGATACGAGTCGCGATCCACGACGACAGAATCGAGGTGGATAGTCCGGGCCTGCTGCTCCCTGGTCTCACTGTCGAGGACGTCTTGGGCGGGGTCTCTCGCGTGCGCAATCGCGTGATCGCCCGCGTCTTCCGGGAACTCGGCATCATCGAGCAGTGGGGGACGGGGATTCCCCGCGCGATCGAGGCATGCCGCGCCGCAGGGCTCGCGGATCCGCGCATCGAGGAGATGGCGCAGCAGATTCGTGTCACGCTCTACGCAGATGTCGGCGAAGGCGGCCGAGTCAGCGTCAAGGCGGCAGACGCTCGCGTCCTGCAGGAACTCGCCGGCGCGGGCCCGCTGTCGACAAGCGAGGTCGCCCGACGAATCGAGCGCACTCCACGCTCGGCACGGGAGCGCCTCAAGTCGCTTGTGGAGGCTGGTTTGGTGGTCGAGGTCGGGTCATCGCCGAATGATCCCAACAGGAAGTACTACATCGCCGAGGACGCCGCACCGTACCGGACATCGTGAGTTCTGCGCGCATCGGAACGGCGCTTGCTCAGGTGGCAGTGTACTCGTGCCGATGGTAGAATTCGTGATGTTCAGGCGAGAAGCAGTGGTGCGTTCCAATAGTTGAACACGTATACCGCCCTCGCCGGGCCTGCTTGCCTGAACAACACGCACCGCATCGGCGAGGGCGTACCTGTGTCCTGACGTCGGATGCCGACCGACGTAGACAACCGAATCGGACCGTAGGAGCGAGTGAAGACCGCATGCACCTGACACTTGTGGGCCTGAGCCACAAGACCGCACCGGTCGAGATCCGCGAGAAGCTGACGTTCCCGGCCAATCGCCAGGAGGACGCGCTCGCGCGCTTGACCGCGTCCGACGCCGTGTCCGAGGCCGTCATCATCTCCACCTGCAACCGCACCGAGATATATGCGGTCACGTCTGACGGCTTCGATGGCCCCGCTTCCATCATCGACTTCGCCGCGGAGTACCACGATCTCGACCGCCACGAGCTGGTTCGCTACCTCTACATCTCAGAGGGCGAGGCGGTCGTGAAGCACCTCTTCCGCGTCGTCGCCTCGCTCGATTCCATGGTGCTTGGCGAGGCGCAGATCCTCGGTCAGGTGAAAGAGGCCTACGACCACGCGTTCTCAGCCGCGTCTACGGGCCGCATCTTCAACAAGCTGTTCCGTCAGAGCTTCGAGGTCGGCAAGCGCGTGCGCACCGAGACCGACATCGGCGAGAACGCCGTCTCGATCAGCTACGCTGCCGTTGAGCTGGCCAAGCGGGTATTCGAGAACCTCCAGGGCCGCTGCGTCATGATCTTGGGCGCGGGCAAGATGAGCGAGCTTACGGCCAAGAACCTCGTCGGCGCCGGCGTGACGCGCACCCTCGTGGCTAACCGCACCTACGAGCGCGCGGTGGAGCTTGCCGACCGATTCGACGGCGAGGCGATTCCCTACGAGAATCTCTTCGATCGCATGCGCGAGGCCGACATCGTCATCTCCTCGACCGCAGCGACCGAGTTCGTCATCACGCGTGAGCAGCTGGTCGCCGTCGCACACCGTCGGCGCGACCCGCTCTTTCTGATCGACATCGCCCTGCCGCGCGATATCGATCCGGCGTGCGGCGACGTGTCCGACGTCTTTCTCTACAACATCGACGACCTCAACGGTGTCGTGTCGTCCAACCTCGACGAGCGCATGCGCGAGGCGGAGCGGGCCGAGATCATCATCGACGAGGAGATGCGCGCGTTTGAGACGTGGCTTGATTCCATGGCGGTCGTCCCCACCGTCGCCGCAATCCGCGCCAAGGCCGAGACGATTCGGGCCGAGGAGCTCGAGAAGGCCGTGAAGCGCCTTGGTGGTCTGTCGGAGAAGGAACTCAGGACCGTCGAGATGATGTCGCAAGCCATCGTGAGCAAGATGCTCCACGGGCCCACCGAGCGGCTGAAGCGGGTCAGCACCGACAAGTACGGAATCGGCTACATCGAAGCCGCACGCTACCTCTACGGCCTGGACACGAATCCAGACGGCAAGAGTCCGCACTTCGGACTGATTCGCAACCTACTGAAGCGGGGCGAGAAGTCCGCCGCTCCCTCAAAGCAAAAAGAGATGGGAGACTCCGTTGGCTGCTAGCCGCCACAAGCTCGTGATCGGTACCCGGGGAAGCAAACTGGCCCTGTGGCAGTCGAACTACATCAAGGGGCTACTCGAGGAGATCACCGGGCTTACGGTGGAGCTCATGATCATCAAGACCACCGGCGACAAGATCCTTGACGTGCCGCTGGCCAAGGTCGGCGGCAAGGGGCTGTTCACCAAGGAGCTCGAGGTCGAACTGGCGGCCGGCACGGTCGACCTGTGCGTCCACTCGATGAAGGACGTCCCCACCGAGCTGCCGCCGGGCATGCACATCGCCGCTACCCCGAAGCGCGTGGATCCACGCGATGCGCTTGTCTCGGGCAAGGGCTACACCTTGGAGACGCTCCCTCAAGGCGCGAAGGTCGGCACGAGCTCGCTGCGCCGCGTCGCTCAGGTGCGCGGCCTTCGGCCCGACGTTCAGATCGTGGACGTGCGAGGCAACCTCGACACCCGCATGCGCAAAGCCGAGGACGGTGAGGTCGACGTGGTCATCCTTGCGTCGGCGGGTATCACTCGGATGGGTTGGGCCGACCGCATCTCAAACTACATTCCGACCGAGCAGATGGTGTCGGCGGTAGGTCAGGGTGCCATCGGCATCGAGATTCGCTCCGACGACGAGTTCATGATCGAGGTGTGCGACAAGATCTCAGATCCCGAGACGTTCACATGCGTGACCTCCGAGCGAGTGGTCATGAAGAAGCTCGAAGGCGGCTGTCAGGTACCCATCGGCGCGTATGCCCGCATCGAAGACGGCGTGCTTGTCATGGACGGCCTCGTCGGTTCTGTCGAGGGCGACCGGATCGTGCGCGACCGTCTGCAGGGTGACCCCTCAGATCCCGAGGGGCTGGGAGATGCGATGGTGGCTCGCCTGCTTGAGCTTGGGGGCGGGGAGATCCTCGCTGAGATCCGTGCCGCCGACGGCGTGGACGACCTGCTCAAGACCTGACGAAGAGCGAGGGGGTCGAATCACGTGACGGCTCACTCCGCCACCCATACCGCGCAGGCCAAAGAGCCCCTCGCCGGGCGCTCTGTCGTCGTGACCCGCACGCGCGAGCAGTCACGTTCACTTGCCGCGCCCCTCGAGGCGCTCGGTGCCGAAGTGATCGTGTGCCCCGTCATCGCCATCGTCGACCCGCCTGACACGGGGCCTGCCGACGAAGCCATCGCGCACCTTGGCGAGTATGACTGGGTCGTCCTGACGTCCGTCAACGCTGTCGAGAGACTCCTCGCCCTCATGGGGGCGTGTGGATGCTCGTTAGACGCGTTGGCAGCGACGCAGGTAGCAGCTGTGGGCGATGCGACCGCCCAGGCGCTCGAGGACGCTGGTGTCACGGTCGGGCTTCTGCCACCTGAGGAGTTCAGCGCAGAGGGCCTCATCGACGAGTTCGTGGCGCGAGGCGTAGGGCCGGGCTGGCGGATCCTTGTGCCGCGCGCGCTCAAGGCCCGCGAGGTCCTCCCGCAGACGCTGCGCGGATTGGGCGCGGTGGTGGATGTCGTTCCGGTGTATCAGACGGTTGCAGCTGAACCTGACCCGAAGGTGGTCGAGCGGCTGAGGCAGGGCGTGGACGCGGTGACGTTCACCAGCCCGTCCACGGTACGCAACTTCCTCGCCGTGCTCGAGGCGGCCGGGCTCGTTGTGGACGCGACGCTCGGTCACACGGTGCTCGCCAGCATCGGGCCCGTGACCTCGGAGGCGCTCGTTGAGGCGGGCCTGGTTGCCGACGTCGAGGCGGACCCGTCCACGGTTCCGGCACTCGTTGATGCGCTCGCCGCTCGGCTGGCCCGCTAGCTGACAAGGGCTGACCCGGCGTGAATCGTCCACCCTTCGTTCCCGGTCCACCGAGGCACCCCGTTCGGTTTGACACTCGTCGCCGCGCTTGTCATCATATCCCTCGCTCTGCGGGCGAGTTTTGTTCGCGAGCGTATCCGTGGGGACGTGGCTCAGTTGGGAGAGCGCTGCGTTCGCAACGCAGAGGTCGGGAGTTCGAATCTCCTCGTCTCCACCAACGGGTAGAATGTCGGGGCGGCCGTGCGCAAGTCACGCGCCGCCTCGACTGTATATACGCCGAATACGCCGAAACGAAAGGACATCCGTATGGACCCCACAATGATTGCAGAGCAGCCCACCGGCCTCGTCGGTTGGATCATGGCCAACGGCCAGGTCGTCGCCTTCATCGCTCAGATCTTCTACTGGTTCGCCATGATCGTGCTGCTGGCCTACGCTGTTTGGCAGTACAAGCGCTGGGTCAACTTCACGCTGGGTGTGGGCCGCAGCGGCAAGCTGCGGACCGGCGAGGACGTGGAGTCCGACTCGAAGCAGAAGGTCAGCGTCGAGGAGTTCGTCGAGTAGCAGCTGCTGCGAGCGGCGCACCGGACCCGGTGTGACCGTCGTTGACCGGTCAGACGCTTTCGTACAAGGAGTGTCGCCATGCAGTTCCCTACCTATCGTCCCCGCCGACTGCGTGCGAACGAGACCATTCGCGCCATGGTGCGCGAGACTTCGGTGTCGCCCGCAGACCTCATTTATCCGCTGTTCGTCAAGCCGGGTACCGGCAAGAAGGACGAGATCAAGTCGATGCCCGGACAGCACCAACTGTCCGTCGACATGCTGGCGGCTGAGATCGACGAGCTCAATGCACTGGGCGTGCCTGCCGTTATCCTCTTCGGACTTCCGAGCAGCAAGGATGCCGCGGGCTCCGAGGCTTACGACTCGGACGGGATCGTCCAGCGGGCCATTCGGGCGATCAAGGCCCACGACCCGGAGTTCTACGTGATCACTGACGTGTGCATGTGCGAGTACACCGACCATGGGCACTGCGGAATTCTCGATGATGCGGGGTGCGTCATCAACGACGTGACGCTCGAGCTGCTGGCCAAGGAGGCTGTCAGCCACGTCGAGGCCGGCGCCGACATGGTCGCACCGAGCGACATGATGGACGGGCGCGTCGCGGCCATCCGTGCGGCGCTTGACGCCGAGGGCTACCAGGACACGCCGATCATGGCGTACTCGGTGAAGTACGCGAGCGGCTACTATGGCCCCTTCAGAGATGCGGCGGACTCGGCTCCGACGTTCGGCGACCGCAAGCAGTACCAGATGGATCCGGCGAACGCCGAAGAGGGCCTGCGAGAGGCGGCGCTCGATATCGACGAAGGGGCCGATCTCGTCATGGTGAAGCCAGCGTTGGCCTACATGGACATGATCTGGCGCGTGAAGAATGAGTACGGCTATCCGACGGCCGCCTACAACGTGAGCGGCGAGTACGCGATGGTGAAGGCGGCCGCGGCGAACGGTTGGATCGACGAAGAGCGCGTCGTGCTCGAGACGTTGCTCGGATTCAAGCGTGCCGGTGCGGATCTCATCTTGACCTACCACGCCAAGGACGCCGCGAGGTGGCTGCGCAACGCGTAGTCCGGATCGGATTCTGACTGTCTGGTCACCCGGAGCCCCGCAGGACGCCCCACGGCGCACGGTCGCCCACGCGCTGCCTACTCCAGCCCGGCCCAGGTAAGGCGGGGGTAAGACGGCAGTATCCACCCCTTGTCACCTTGTTGACGAGACGTGGATTCTGTCGATTGAGGGGGTACCCGCCCGTGCCTACGGCCTACATCAACGCACGAAAGCTCAGAGAAGTCGCGCTGCTCATCCGCTCTACCAGAACGACCATGGACATGACTCAGGAGGACCTCGCCAAGTCCGCGGGGTGCAGCAAGTCGCTCATCTCGCGCATCGAGAGGGGGGAGCGCTCTCTCACGATCCAGAAGGCCGACGCGCTCAGTGTGTGTCTCGGTCTACCGAAGCGCGAGCTGATCGACGGCGCGACGGATCAACGGGTCATGCAGCCTTGGCTTCTTGCCCCTCTGCCCCGGAGCACCCATTGGGTACAGGTGGCGGATCACTTCCAGGGCCTGAAGCGACCCGCAGCGATGGGGCTTCTGCGGTCAGGGGGCTCGCGTGCAGATAGTGTCGTGCAAGACATCTTCGGCGACGTCTCGGATATGGTCCGGCTACTGCAGGTCGCCGCCTTCGAGCACATACACCAAGACGTGAGGGCTGCGGCCCGCGGCGCCCTTGTTCGGGTGGCCAAGCAGGCTTCAGAAACCGAGTCGCCGTTCAGAACTGCACGAGGGTGCGATCAGTGACCGCACCCTCGTGGGGAGCTGCGAGACGAGTCTGCGACGATTACATCAGGTTCGACATCAGCCTCGAGACGGAGTTGCGCAACTTGAACGACGCAGGCCAGTTCGCGACTGTTTCAAGCGTGACCTGCGAGGACTTGCTCATGTCTTCCTCGAAGATGGCGTCGTGCTGAGTAGCTATGTCTTTGCTGAAGTACCACGTCATGACTTCTTTGTGCAGGGCGAGACTGCGGATGTCCATGTTCATGGTGCCGATGGCGCACATCTCGCCATCGATGGTGATCGTCTTGCCGTGGAAGAAGCCCGGCTCGTACATGTAGATCTTGCCGCCAGCGAGCAAGAACTTGTGGAAGAACGAGTGAGCTGCGCGCCAGGGCAGGTTCTTGTCGGGCACGCCGGTGATCATCAGGCGCACATCCTTGCCTGCCAGCGCTTGGTTGACCATGATCTCGTAGATGTCGGGGGTCGGAATGAAGTACGGCGACTGGATCCAGATGCGTTCACGCGCTGCGGCCATCGCCGCCTCGTGGACGCGGCGGGCCGGATCCCACAGCAGCTCGACGGCCTGAGCCACGGTGATCGCGGGCACCATGACTCCGTCGCTTGGGTACTCCTTGGGGAAGAAGCGCTCGTTGAACAGGCTCTCTTTGGAGTTCTCGTGCCAGCGGGCCGCGAAGAGCTTCTGGAGATCTGCCACGGCAGGTCCGTGGAACTTGCTGTGGGTGTCACGCCATGACTGGTAATGCGGCTGACCGTCGATGTACTCCTGGCCGACATTCAGCCCGCCCACGTAGCCGATCACGCTATCGATGACGATGATCTTACGGTGGTCCATGTAGTTGATCTTGCGCCAGTCAGGTAGGTCGGCGTGGAACTTCACGCCCGCCGCCTGCATCTGCTTGATCTCATCTTTCTTGTAGGCCATGCAGCCGACGTAGTCGGTGAGCAGCCGGACCTCGACGCCGGCCTGGGCGCGCTCGCTCAGGATCGCCGTGAGTTCGGCGGTCAGCTTGTCGCGCTCCCAGATGAAGACCTGGAAGTTGATGGTGTCCTTGGCGTTGCGGAGGTCCGTTTTCAGCGTGTCGTAGAGCGCCTTGCCGTCCTTCAGGATCGTCACGTCGTACGCGGGCATGACGTGCGTGGTGTCAGCGGCGAGCGCAGTCTTGATGATGGGTGCGTAGCCGCGTGGCTCGGCCCATTCGAGTAGGGCATTCTCGGTCGCAGAGTACTGTCCCCAGACGCGATCCATCGTGGGCCGCGCGAGCGCGAAGATATCCTTCATCCAGGCGCTGCGCTGAGCGATCTTCTTCCAGTTGCGCCCGAACAGGAAGTAGAACAACAGTCCTACGCCCGGGAAAGCGAACAGCACGAGCAGCCATGCGAGGGTCTCGGTGGGTTCGCGCTCGTCGGTGATGACGACGACCGTCACGGCGATCCAGTACATGACCAGAATGGCGACCGTGATGGACGGCCAAGACTGTATGATTTGCCAGAACATGGAGTGCCCCTCTATCGGATGCTCGGCGGCACCCGCGACGCCTGCGCCATGTGCGCGCGACAGCCGACGCCCTTCCGTACCGTGCACGGTTCCATGGTACCCGAAAGCCGTGCGAGCCTGAACGGATATCAGTCGGACGCCGACGCGTGGAAGCGCGTGAACGGCACGCAGGGCACGCCGTTCGCTGGTGCCACTACCTCGCAGGCAGAAATGCGGGATAATCGGATAGTTACGCTGTTCGTGTGCTAGCGGCGCACATGTCATCAAGGAGAACCAGTGAGCAATAACGTCGGCGACAGCTCTGCACGTCCGGACCTCGAGCTCGAAGAGGAGTTCGGCGAGGACGACGGAACGATCAGCGAGCAGGAAATGGCTGAGGCTGAGGCTGGCTGCGGTCAGGCGGCCGTTGCGATTCCGGTCGGCACGTCGGCGGGGCGCCCTGCGGAAACGTCCTCGGGTGCTTCTCACCCTGCGGGAGTCGGCTTCGGCCATCCGGCTGGCATCCCCGGGGGCCCCAGCGGCCATCCGGCTGGCATCCCCGGGGGCCCCAGCGAGCGTCAGCGGCACGGCGGCGCGCGCAGCGTGGGCTTTCGGCCGGGCGGCGGCCCGGCGGCCATCGCCTACCAGGAGCGCACCGGCATCAAGGCCCCGCGCATCATCGCGTGGGAGATCACGCGCAGCTGCAACCTGAGCTGCGTGCACTGCCGGGCAGCGGCGGAGTTCGGCCACTACGACGGCGAGCTCTCGCTCGATCAGATCAAGGCGACCGTCGACGACATCGTCACCATCAGCAACCCCATCATCATCCTCACCGGTGGTGAGCCACTGATGCGCCCCGACATCTGGGAGATCGTGGACTACTGCCACGAGAAGGGCGCCATGCCGGTCATCGGGACCAACGCGACCCTCATCACCGAGGACATCGCCGCCAAGATGGCCGAGCACAAGATCCCGCGCATCAGTGTGTCTATCGACTTCCCGACCGCCGACGGACACGACGAGTTCCGCGCGCAGCCGGGCTGCTTCGACCAGACTATCGCGGGCATCAAGATGGCCAAGGCCGCGGGGGTTGGCGTCCAGATCAACACCACCGTCACCACGCGCAACGCCCATCTCATCGAGGAGATCCACGATCTGGCCGAGTCACTCGATGTCGATGCCTTCCACATCTTCATGCTGGTGCCCACGGGGCGCGGATCCGAGATCCTCGCCGAGGAGCTTCCGCCCGACGAGTACGAGAAGGTACTCACGTGGGCCTACCACCGCCAGAAGACGAGCCCGCTGCACTTCAAGCCGACTGACGCGCCGCACTACTACCGCATCATCCGTCAGCTCGCCAAGGCCGAAGGCAAGAAGGTCACGCGCGAAGAGTACGGACTCGACGCGATGACGCGGGGTTGCCTCGGCGGCATCACCTTCTGCTTCGTCAGTCATGTGGGCGACATTCAGCCGTGTGGGTACTTCGATATGCAGCTCGGCAACGTCAAGGACAAGCCGTTCTCCGAGATATGGACCGAGTCGCAGGTCTTCAACGATCTGCGCGACTACTCGCTGCTGAAGGGCAAGTGCGGGGCATGCGAGTACAAGGCGGTCTGCGGGGGGTGCCGCGCACGCGCACTCGAAATCACCGGCGACTACCTCGAAGCCGAGCCGTACTGCGCCTACGAGCCGCCGGCGTGGAAGGGTGAGTGCTCGCTCGATGAGGCGGCGGCCGAGGTCGGCGTTTCGACCACCGGCCACGACTGATACCGGTACATCAGGCCGGCCGACGCGGTCTGGGCTCTGTCGGGCATCGAGTAGGGCGATTCACCCATCCCGCCTTGCCGTTCGCGGATTTCGTGAAGGACTGAGCCGTCCGGAACAGAACTGATGACAGGACAAACATCGACCTTCAAGGAGAGCTGATGACGGACGCTCGCACGGGGGCGAAGGAGTTTCTGCGGCATCGACCGGCCTGGGTGGCGACTGCGGTGCCGCTCGGGGTCGGTGTGGTGTGCGTGGTGGCATGGGCGGGTCTCGTCGCAGGCCTCTTCGGCGGCATGACTATCGACGATGACAGCGGCCTTTTCCTGACGGCGGGGCTGCTGGGCCTCACTACGCTCTCTGCGGCCGCTGCGATGCTGTCCACCAGTAGGGTCCGGTTCATCGCGCTGGGGGGAGCGATCGCGTACGCGGCGGTGTTCGCCTACCTGCGCCTCGCGTTCGACCGTATGATGCCGGACGCGGTCTTGTATGCGATCACGGCGGTATTCTTCGTGGCCCCCGCTGTCACGGGTGTCGCGACGGTCTTGGCGGCCAAGCGCAGCAGGCACTGACGGGCCGCCGTCGCCAACGCTCCTCGCCCCTCCTGGGGTACTATGTCAGGGCTGCGCCGTGGGCGTCGGACCCCGGTTGCGCGCGTATCTGATTGCCTCAAAGGAAAGGTCGAGTTCCCATGACTCAGTCCTCACACGACACCTTCAGTACTGCCTGCGATGTCATCCCCGGGGGCGTGAACTCGCCCGTGCGCGCCTACAAGAGCGTGGGAACCGAGCCTCGTTTCGTGGCGAGGGCCAAAGGCAGCCACATCTGGGATATCGACGGGCGCGAGTACGTGGACTTCGTGGGCAGCTGGGGCCCGATGATCCTGGGGCACGGTTACGAGCCCGTTCTCGAGGCCGTACGTGCCCAGCTGGAGCTGGGGACGAGCTACGGGGCGCCCACGTGCGTAGAGATCGACGCGGCCCAGGCCGTCATCAACGCGGTGCCGAGCGTCGAGATGGTGCGCTTCGTCTCAAGCGGCACCGAAGCGACGATGAGCGCCATTCGCCTGGCGCGTGGCTACACCGGACGCGAGAAGTTCATCAAGTTCGATGGCAACTACCACGGCCACTCAGACGCGCTGCTGGTGGCGGCGGGTTCGGGACTGCTGACCCTGTCGATTCCCGGCACGCCGGGAGTGACCGAAGGGGCCGCGAAGGACACCGTCGTGCTGCCGTACAACGACGTTGACGCGGTGCGCGAGGCGCTCGAGGCCCATCCGGAGCAGATCGCGGCCATCATCCTTGAGCCGATCGCCGGCAACATGGGTGTCGTGCCGCCGAAGCCGGGCTTTCTCAAGGGCTTGCGGGACCTGTGCGACGAGCACGGGACCGTCCTCATCTTCGATGAGGTCATCTCCGGTTTCCGCGTGGCGCTCGGCGGCGCGCAGGAGCTCTACGGAGTCACCCCGGACCTGACCACGCTGGGCAAGATCATCGGCGGCGGTTTCCCGGTGGGAGCGTTCGGCGGCAAGGCCGAGATCATGCGGCACCTCGCGCCCGAGGGGCCGGTCTACCAGGCCGGGACGCTGTCGGGTAACCCCGTGGCCATGGTCGCGGGACTCGCCACGATTGCGGGACTATCCGAGCCGGGCGTGTACGCGGAGCTCGACCGCAAGGGCAAGAAGCTGGCCGACGGCCTGTGCCGCGCCGCCGGCAGCGCCGCCATTCACACGCACTGCAATCGCGTCGGCTCGATGTCGACGATGTTCTTCACCCACCTCGAGGTGAGCAGCTGGGCGAGCGCTTCCACCTGCGACACCGACCGGTACGCGCGGTTCTTCCGCGGAATGCTCGATCGTGGCTACTGGCTTGCGCCAAGCCAGTTCGAGGCCTGTTTCGTCTCGATGGCGCACACCGACGAGGAGATCGACGCGTTCGTCGCGGCTGCCGGCGAGGTACTCGCGACGCTGTAGCGCGGCTCGAATCCACGACGAACCACAGGGCCGGCGTGCATGCAGCGCGGGCCCTTTCTCTTTGTGCACGGCTATCGGCGTGCCGCGCTCCGAGGAGGGGTCGCGTGGTAGGATGTGTAACGTAGATGTGTAGTACTGGGTATGAGTGCGGTAAGAGCGCGGTTGGGAGCAGGTGTCAGCATGGCCCGCATGGTGCGCAAGCAGATCGTCATCTCGCCTGAACAGGACCGTCTGCTCGAGGAGCGCGCGGCGGTACTGGGCGTCTCGCAATCCGCCCTTGTCAGACGGGCCATCGACCGTCAGATCGAGGAAACGGACCGCGAGTATCGGATGAAGCTATGCGAGCAGTTCGTGCAGGGTGCGCTCACGAGCAAGGCGTCCAGCGGCGGGCAAAAGTGGACGCGTGAGGAGATTCATGAGCGCGGCACTGATCGACACTAACGTGCTCGTGTACGCGCACGATGCAGACGCGCCCCAGAAGCAGGCGCGCGCGATCGCCTTGGTGCGCGAACTGGCCACGACGGGGGAAGGCGCGGTGTGCGTTCAGGTGCTTGGTGAGTATGTGAACGTCGTGGCGAGGAAGTTTCGCCATCGGTTGGACATGTCGGAGGCGCTTGACCAGGCGAGGGCTCTCACCGCCTTGTTCACCGTTCACGACACCACGCCTGAGGTCGTGCTCGAGGCCGGGCGTGGCGTCGAGCGCCATGGTTTCGCCTTCTACGACGCCCAGATCTGGGCCGTGGCCAGACTCAACGGCATCTCGCTCGTATACACAGAGGAGTTCACGCACGGGCGAGAGGTCGAGGGTGTGCGCTTCGAGAATCCGTTTCGCACCTGACACGCCCATGCGGTGTGGGATACTTCTCCGCGTGCGCTGATGTGCGCTGACCGCCGACCCGCGCCCACGCATTGCAGCAACCGATTCCGAACGTCACCTGGAGGACTCGTCAGATGAAGGCCATCATCCCTGCAGCAGGTCTGGGCACCCGCTTCCTGCCCGCGACGAAGTCGCAGCCCAAAGAGATGCTTCCCGTCGTCGACAAGCCGGTCATCCAGTACGTCGTCGAGGAGGCGGTAGCGGCTGAGGCCGATGACATCCTCATCGTGACGGGGCGCGGCAAACGCGCCATCGAGGATCACTTCGACCGCTCCATCGAACTCGAGGAGCTGCTGGAGTCCACCGGCAACACCGATCGTCTTCGGCAGGTACGCCGCATCTCCGACCTCGCCGAGGTCTTCTACGTGCGGCAGAAGAAGCCCAAGGGCCTCGGTCACGCGGTGCTGTGCGGTGCGCCCTTCACCGATGACGAGCCCTTCTACGTGCTCCTGGGCGACATGCTCGTGCCCTGCAACTGCGTGCTGCCTCGGCTGCTCGAGGTCCATCGGCGTACGGGCGCGAGTGTCATCGCCGTCATGCCGGTGCCCGATGACATGGTCAGCAGGTATGGCGTCATCGAGGGGCACGAAGTCGGCGACGACGCATGGCGCGTCACCGGCCTGGTCGAGAAGCCGCCCGTCAACGAAGCACCGAGCAACCTCGCCATCTTCGGGCGCTACCTGCTCACCCCGCGCGTGATGCAGCTGCTGCCGGAGGTTCGGCCCGGACGCGGCGATGAGATCCAGCTCACCGATGCGCTGGTCAAGCTGCTCGAGGTCGAAGAGCTCTACGCCGTGGTCGTCGATCCGGCCGAGGGCTTCGACACCGGAAACGTGCTGTCCTGGCTGGAGGCCAACGTCGCGCTGGCACTGAACTCCCCCGAGTACGGTCCTGAGCTGCGCGGACGCCTTGACGGGCTGCTCGGCAGGTAGGGTCAGCCGTCAGGTCGGCCGCTCGGTCGGCCGCTCGGTCAGCCGGCGGTCAGCCGCTGGCCGATGTCGGCGGGACAACTCCGCCCCGGCAGGCGTATAGTCTTCTTCAGGAAACGGGGGCAGTCCGGCACAAGCGTCTGGGGGCATCGACTATGGCGTCGGCTATCCGCTTGCCTGACCCGAGAAGCGCCTTTGCGGGTCGAAGGATCCTTCTCACCGGCCACACGGGGTTCAAGGGATCGTGGCTCACTCGCTGGCTGCTCGACATGGGCGCGGAGGTCACCGGGTTGGCCCTGGAGCCGGACTCGTCGCCCGCGCTGTTTGCTGAGATGCTGCTTGCGCATCACATGGACAGTCGTATCGGAGACATCCGCGATTCCGAGCGCGTTGCGCGCGTCTTCGCCGAGGTTCGTCCCGAGGTGGTGTTCCATCTGGCGGCACAGCCGGCGGTACTTCGTTCCTACGCCGAGCCGCGCTACACGTTCGATACCAACGTGATGGGGACCGTCAACGTCCTCGAGGCCGTGCGGTCGAGCACCGAGACGCGTGCGGTGGTCAACGTCACCACCGACAAGGTCTACGAGAATCCCGAGACAGGCGAGGCGTTCGTCGAGGAGTCGATCCTCGGTGGTCGCGACCCGTACTCGGCGAGCAAGGCGTGCTCCGAGATCGTCAGCGCATCGTACCGGCGCTCGTTCCTCTCGGATGGCGGGGCCGCAATCGCCACTGCGCGCTCGGGCAACGTCATCGGCGGCGGGGACTGGTCCAACGACCGCATCATCCCTGACGTCGTGCGCGCGCTTGCTGTGGGCGAGCCCGTGCGAATCCGCAGGCCTGAGACCATCCGACCGTGGCAGCATGTCTTGGAGCCGCTCGCGGGCTACCTGTCCCTTGCCGCGGCCCTCTTGGAGCGGGGTCAGGAGTTCGCCGACGCGTTCAACTTCGGACCGGAGCCCGAGGATGTCCACACCGTTCGCGAGCTGGTCGAGTGCGCGCTGGGTGCCTGGGGAGCGGGCGAGTGGGACGTGCCGGATTCGGGCGAGGCGCCCTATGAGGCCGGGATGCTCGTGCTCGACATCGCCAAGGCCAAGCGAGAGCTCGGTTGGCGGCCCGTCTGGGACTTCCAGACGGCGGTGGAGCGCACGGTCACCTGGTACCAGCGTGTGGGCGAAGGCGAGAGCCCGACCGACGTGACCCGGGACGACCTCGCGGCGTACACGGCCGCGATGGGGGCGTAGGTCTGCACGTTTTCCCATCGCGTGGTGAGATTCTTACCATCTGATGGGAAACAACGCACAGTGCTTGGCGATTAAACACCTATTCGCTAAAGTGTTTAAGTGTTTATTCGCCACGAGCAAGGGGTGCGTCCGTGTTTCGCTTCCACATCACCGATGCCACAGCGGCTCACGTCGCGCGAATCGAGCACCTGCGCGAGCAGCTCGACCGCCGGGGGCCGCTGCCGCGCGTGTGGGCGGGGCGGACGCGCGCGGACCTGGTCGCGGAGGCGGCCTCGGCCTCGGTGAGGCTCGAGGGCGTGAACGTCACCGCCGATGAGGCGCGTCGCATCCTCATGGGGGACCGTCCCGCCTCGGTGAGCGCTGGCGATGCAGCGGAACTCATGGCGTATCGCGAGGCGATGGCGTTGGTACTGAGTCGCGCCGACGACTCCGGGTTCGTCTGGCAGCGCGAGCTGATCTTGGCCGTCCACCGCAGCGTGATGGGCGGCTCGTACGCTGCGGAAGCCGGCCGCATTCGGCGCGTGCAGAACTGGCTCGCGAACGCCTCGACCGGCGAACAGGTCTTTCAGCCGGTGATGCCGGAATCGGTCGCCGGTCTGCTCGACGAGCTCTGTGACTGGCTCGGAGCGTGCGAGAAGGACGCTCCCGTCGCGGCGGCGGCCGCTCATGTACGGATGGCGGCCATTCACCCGTTCCGCGACGGCAACGGTCGGACTGCTCGGGTTCTTTCCTCGCTCGTCATGTATCGGGGAGGCTACCGGGCACCCCAGTTCACGAGCCTTGAGGAGTGGTGGGGGCGTCACGTCGATGCGTACTACGAGGCGTTCGAGTGCCTGGGCGACTCCTATGACGAGGCCGCCGACGTGACGCCGTTCGTGTCCGCGCACGTCGCGGCGCAAGCGACTCAGGCAGAGGCGCTCTCGCTCAGGGATACGCTCGAGCGTGCGCTGTGGACCGTGCTGACCGACATAGCCGTGCACGATCTGCAGCTGAACGAGCGCGCATCGCACGCGCTCTACGACGCGCTGTTCGGGCGAGCAGTGACCAACCGGTACTACCGTGCCGTGGCCGACGTCTCGGACGTTACTGCCGTCCAGGACCTGCGCAAGCTCGTCGCGGCAGGCCTGATCGAGGCGCGTGGCGGTGGCAGGACCGCGCACTACGTGGGGGCTGACCGGCTGCTCGACACGGTCGCGGGTGCCGCCGAGATCGATCCCGCGCGGCTCGGTGCCGGCGAA
The DNA here is from genome assembly GCA_034370385.1 of Coriobacteriia bacterium. Taxonomy (NCBI): domain Bacteria; kingdom Bacillati; phylum Actinomycetota; class Coriobacteriia; species Coriobacteriia bacterium. The sequence continues at coordinate 32,455 of JAXMKZ010000004.1, read as the reverse complement.
TTCTGCGCGCGCGCCCGAGCACTTGTCGCAGCTCTCGCACATCGCCTGCAGGGCGAGGAGATCCGCGAGGACTCGCTGCCGTACTGCGCGCAGCGGGGATGAGGCGGCACCCGATAAGAGAAATAAGAGAAACAAGCCAGCTCGAAGTGGTAGAATACCGACATGGATACTTCGGGCACTGATCTCGCTCCCAAGGACTACCTCTCTGCCCGTGAAGCGGCGGCGATGCTCGGTGTGACCGCGCGGACCGTTCATCTGTGGATCGTGGCGGGCAAGCTGCCCGCCACGCGGGTATCCGAGCGCGTCACGCGCATCCCAAGGGCAGCGGTGCGCGAGATGATCAGCCCGCCGGTCTCCAGCATCCAGGATCGTGGAGTCCCCACAGCGGAGCGCGCAGCCGTCTTCTGGGACGTAGACGTGGAGTCACTCGACCCAGAACGCCATGCTCGCTTCATCATCGAGCGCATCCTCGAAGCGGGGCGTCCGGTGCACCTGCGGTGGCTGTTCTCGACGTACCCGGTAGAGCGCATTCTGGAGGTGGCACGAACGTCGCGCGGTTTGTCGCACAAAGCGGCGAGTGCCTGGACGAACATCCTGGAGGCGAGAATCCGCGATGTCGCGTGAGACGGTCGAGCCACATCGGGAGGTCATCGACGCGGAGACGGCGTCGGTGCTGCACATTCTCTCGGAGATTCCTTCGGTCTCGGGGTTCTACCTGGCCGGCGGGACTGCGGCGGCACTGCAGCTGGGGCACCGGCAATCCCTCGACCTGGACCTGTTCACCGAACGCCCTTGGAGCACTGCGCGGGTCTTGGGCGACCTGGCTGCGCGGGGAAGCATGGTGATCGACAGGCAGGAGGAGGGCACGCTTGTAGGTGAGTTTGATGGCGTGCGAGTGAGTCTCTTCTGGTACGAGGCGCTGCTTCTCGCCGAGCCCGTCGACGCCGGGCTCGGGGTGCCTTTGGCAAGCCTTCTCGATATCGGCTGCATGAAGCTGATCGCGATCTCGCAACGCGGGAGTCGGAAGGATTTCATCGACCTGTACCATCTGGCTGCTGCGGGCGTCACCGTTCGCGACATCGTGCGAGCGCTCCCGGTCAAGTACCCCGGCGTCCGCTATAACGTCGTTCACCTGTTGCGTTCGCTGGCCTACTTCGATGACGCCGAGAGTGAGCCCGAGCCGGTGATGCTTGTGCCGCACGACTGGGGTTTGGTGCGCACCTACGCGATTGCGGAGTCCACAGCGCTCCTTGCCGAGATCGCTCCCGTCTGAGCTCCCGCCGTCGGCCCGCCCTGTCCTGATACAATCGCAGGCATTCGCATGCCCGGTCGATCACCCACTCGGAGACCCCACGTGACCCAGCGAAACCCGCACCTGCGCGCCGTCGTCCTCGCGGGCGGCTCTGGCCAGCGTTTCTGGCCTCTGTCGCGCGAACTCAATCCAAAGCAGCTGCTGTCGATGTTCGGGACCGAGTCACTCATCGCGCAGGCGGTTCACCGCATCCTGCCGTTCGCCGAGGGCGGTTCATCCGTCGCCATCGCGACCAACGAGCGTCTCTTCGACGAGCTGCGCAACCATCTGACGGCCCATGAGGACACCGCACTTCACGCGGTCCGCTACATCCAGGAACCCGTGGCGAAGAACACCGCGCCGGCCATCGCGCTTGCTGCGGCCGTGTTTGCCGCTGAGGACCCTGAGGCGATCATGGTGGTGCTCCCGAGCGATCACCTGCTCGAGGGCGGCCAGCTGTGGGCGGAGTGCATCGAGGCCGCGATGGCGGTTGCCGCCGATGGATACCTCGTGACGATCGGGATCACGCCGACGCGGCCCGAGACCGGCTACGGCTACATCCGGGCTGGTGAGCCGCTGGACGGTCGTGCTATCGGTGGAGCCGTACCCCACGTCGCGGCCGAGTTCGTCGAGAAGCCCGACGCTGACCGCGCGCAGGAGTTCGTGGACAGCGGGCGTTACTACTGGAACGCCGGCATCTTCGTCATGAAGGTGCAGCAGGTGCTCGACGAGTTGGATGCAGCGGGTGGCGAGGAAGCGCGCATCGCCGAGGCTGCACGCTGGATCGCGGCACAGGACCCGGCGGACCGCAACGGTCGCGAGGCGTTCGATCGCTTCAGCGCGCTGGCCTCGATCTCGATCGACAAGGCGGTCATGGAGCGCAGTGAGCACGTGGCGGTGATTCCGGCGCCTCTCGAGTGGAGCGACGTGGGCTCGCTGCTGGCGCTGGAGTGCGTGGCGCCGGCCGATGAGCGCGGCAATGTGCGGCTGGGGCGTGGGCTCGACATCGACAGTGTCAATTCCCTCATCTACTCAGGCGACCGGTTGGTGGCCACCCTTGGAGTCGAGGACCTCATCGTCGTCGACACCTCGGATGCTACGCTCGTGCTGCCCAAGAATCGCGCGCAGGACGTGCGACACGTATTCGACGCGCTCAAAGCAGTGGGCGCTCCGGAGGTCACCAAGCCGAAGGTCTCGCTGCGGCCGTGGGGCTCGTGGATGAGCCTTCTCGACTCGCCCGCCTATCAGATCAAGTACATCGAGGTGAAGCCCGGTGCCAGGATCAGCCTGCAGAAGCATCGGCATCGTAGCGAACACTGGATAGTGGTGAGCGGTTCTGCGATGGTCGAGCGAGATGACGAGCGCATCGAGGTTCACCAGAACGAGGGCGTATTCCTGCCCGTGGGGTGCGTGCATCGCATGCAGAACGTGGGCAAGGTGCCGCTCGTGGTCATAGAAGTACAGGTTGGCGAGTACTTGGGCGAGGATGACATCGTGCGCCTCGAAGACGACTGGAATAGGGAGAGCGACTGATGACCCGAAGGGCGCTTGTCACTGGCATCACCGGCCAGGACGGCTCGTACCTTGCCGAATTCCTGCTCGAAAAGGGCTACGAGGTCCACGGGCTGGTGCGCCGCGCTTCGACGGCTTCGCGGCTGGAGCGAATCGAGCACCTGGTCGACCGGGTCAAGCTTGTGCACGGTGACATGAGCGACCAGGCGTCGCTGATTGACGTCGTGGATGAAGTGCGTCCGGACGAGGTATACAACCTGGCGGCACAGTCTTTCGTCGGCGACTCGTGGCGACAGGCGGTCTACACAGGGGATGTCGATGCGTTGGGAACCACGCGACTGCTCGAGGCGGTGCGTCGCGTTTCGCCGAAGGCTCGCTTCTATCAGGCTTCGTCATCGGAGATGTTCGGCAAAGTCCATGAGGTTCCGCAGACAGAGCTGACACCGTTTCACCCTCGTTCTCCCTACGGTGTCGCCAAGGTCTACGGTCACTACATCACGGTCAACTACCGCGAGTCGTACGGGATGTTCGCCTCGAACGGCATCTTGTTCAACCATGAGTCCCCGCGGCGCGGGTTCGAGTTCGTGACACGCAAGATCAGCGACGGCGTTGCGCGCATCAAGTTGGGGTTGGCCGATGAGCTCAGGCTGGGCAACCTCGAGGCGAAGCGCGACTGGGGTTTCGCAGGTGACTACGTCGAAGCGATGTGGTTGATGCTCCAGCATGACGAGCCCGACGATTTCGTGGTCGCGACAGGGGAGACGCACACGGTTCGCGAACTCTGCGAGGTTGCATTCTCGCGCGTCGCGCTCGACTACGAGAAGCACGTGACGGTTGATCCGGAGTTCTTCAGACCCGCGGAGGTCGAGCTTCTGCTCGGAGACCCGGCAAAGGCGCGCGAGCGGTTGGGCTGGGAACCGAAAGTGGGGTTCACGCAGTTGGTGAACGAGATGGTCGACGCCGACCTCGACCGAGTGCGGCGATTGGCGCAGGTCGATCTCTTGCCGCCGCTTGAGGACGCAGGACCCGCGGAGTATCACGTCGCAGGCGCCAACGCAGATGCCAGTGGCGAGGAGTGAAGCCATGGCTCAATTGGCAGGGGCGCGCATCTGTGTGACGGGCGGGGCCGGCTTCCTCGGCTCGTTCGTACTTGAGGAGCTCGAGCGCCACGGTGCGCGTGACGTGTTCGTTCCTGAGTATCCCGAGTACGACTTGGTGAAGCGCGAGGATATCCTGCGGATGCTCGCGGACTCACGGCCCGACGTGATCATTCATCTGGCAGCGGTGGTCGGCGGCATCGGCGCCAACATGACCAACCCGGGCAAGTACTTCTTCGAGAACGCCATGATGGGCATCCAGCTCATCGAGGAAGCACGGCTCGCCGGCGTGAGCAAGTTCGTCGCGCTGGGCACCATCTGCGCCTACCCCAAGTTCGCGCCGATTCCCTTTCGCGAGGAAGACCTTTGGGCGGGCTATCCCGAGGAGACCAATGCGCCGTACGGCTTGGCGAAGAAGATGATGCTCGTCCAGTGCCAGGCCTACCGCCAGCAGTACGGATTCAATGGCGTGTTCTTGTTGCCGGTGAACCTGTACGGGCCACGAGACAACTTCAACCTCGAGTCGAGTCACGTGATCCCCGCCATGATCCGCAAGATGATCGCGGCCCGAGACGCAAGCGAGACCGTGGTGCTCTGGGGCGACGGCTCGCCCACGCGCGAGTTCCTGTTCGTCGAGGATTGCGCTCGGGCGATTGTGCTCGCGGCCGAGAAGTACGACGGCGAGGAGCCGGTGAACCTCGGAGCGGGCTGGGAGATCTCGATGAAGGACCTCGCAGCCACGATCGCTGAAGCGGTCGGATACGAGGGCGAGATCATCTGGGACACGTCCAAGCCCAACGGCCAGCCGCGCCGCAAGCTCGATACTGCGCGCGCCCGCGAACTCTTCGGGTTCGAGGCCGAAGTGACGTTCGCCGAAGGTGTCAGGCGCACGGTCGAGTGGTGGGAAGCGAACCGCGAGGGCTACGACGAGCGCGCCGCCGCGCACGGCTGATGAGGAGTCGGGTATGAAGGTCGTCATTCTGGCCGGTGGACTCGGGACGCGCCTGTCCGAGGAGACCGTTCTGCGCCCCAAGCCCATGACCGAGATCGGTGAGAAGCCGATTCTGTGGCACATCATGAAGATCTACAGCCACTACGGAATCAATGATTTCGTCATCTGTGCGGGATACAAGGGCTACCAGATCAAGGAGTACTTCAAGAACTACTGGCTTCACAACTGTGACGTCACCTTTGATCTACGCACGCACGAGACGATCATTCACCAGGATGCCAATGAACCGTGGCGCGTCACGGTTGTCGACACAGGGGCCGAGACTCCTACGGGCGGTCGCATACGGCGCATCAAGGACTACCTTGACGGCGAGACGTTTCTTCTCACCTACGGAGACGGAGTCGCAGACGTCGACATCGCGGGCACCATCGAGTACCACAAGCGAAACGCGAAACTGGCCACCGTCACGGCGGTCCAGCCCCTCGGTCGCTTCGGAGCGATGGACCTCACTCACGAGCAGGCGGTGCTGTCGTTTCAGGAGAAACCGCAGGGTGATGGTGGATGGGTCAACGGCGGATTCTTCGTGCTTGAGCCCGGTATCTTCGACCACCTCGGGGACAGTGACACCATGTGGGAGCAGGAGCCACTGGTGAGCATCGCGGCATCGGGGGAGCTGGTCGCGTACAAGCACACCGGCTTCTGGCAGCCGATGGACACGCTACGTGACAAACAGCTGCTGGAAGCGTTATGGGAGTCCGGCGAGGCCCCCTGGAAGGTTTGGTAGAGGTGGCACCATTCGGTGGGGTGTTCTCGGGTCGCCGGGTTCTTGTCACGGGGCACACAGGATTCAAGGGCTCCTGGCTCAGCCGCTGGCTGGTTGATTTGGGTGCTGAGGTCTTCGGGTATGCGCTCGAGCCGGATACATCGCCGTCGCTGTTCGCCGATCTGGCACTGCACGAGTTGGTGGATAGCCGGATCGGCGACATTCGGAATGCCGGGGGCATCGCGGCGCTGGTTGCCGAAATCCGACCCGAGACCGTCATTCACTTGGCCGCTCAGCCGCTGGTGCGCAGGAGCTATGCCCAGCCGCGCTACACGTTCGAGACCAACGTCATGGGCACGGCCAATCTTCTGGAGGCCGTTCGGGACTGCGCCGACTGTCGGGTAGTGGTGAATGTCACTACCGACAAGGTCTACGCGAACTCTGAAACGGGTGAGCCATTCGGTGAGGACCGGCCTCTGGGAGGCCATGACCCCTACAGCGCCAGCAAGGCGGCCTCCGAGATACTGACGGCCTCATACCGGGCATCATTCTTCAGTACCCCGGGTACCGCCGCAATCGCGACGGCGCGTGCGGGCAACGTCATCGGCGGCGGGGACTGGTCCGAAGATCGGCTTGTGCCCGACTGCGCGCGCGCATTGTTGGCAGGCTCAAGCATCATCGTTCGCAATCCAGCTTCGATTCGGCCGTGGCAGCATGTGCTTGAGCCCCTGTCGGGCTATCTGCATCTGGCTGCAGCGCTCTGGTGTGAGGAAGCTGAGCAAGGCGCCTACAATTTCGGACCCGACCCGGACTCTGCTCGCACGGTGGGTGAGGTCGTTGACCAACTCATCGCGACATGGGGCGAGGGGTCTTGGCATGCCCCCGAGCTTCAAGAGCAGCCGCACGAGGCCGCGATTCTTCGGCTCGACGTTCGCAAAGCGGCACAGGTGTTGAAGTGGCGCCCGGTCTGGAGTTTTGAGGATACGGTCGTGCGCACCGCTTCGTGGTACCGAGCCTACGCTACGGGGCAAGACGCATCGGCGCTGGTCGAGACCGACCTTGAGGCGTACGCAGCGGCCGCCGCACACAGTGGCATCGCATGGGCGCAAGGAGAAGTGGCGTGACCGACAACAATCGCGCCGAAGACATCCGGCAGCAGATATTGGAGCTGACCCGCGCGTACCATGCGGAGCAGTTCGCCGCGAAACCCGTGTTCGTGCCCGGGGAGAGTCGCGTCGCATATGCGAGCAGGGTCTTCGACGAGCGCGAACTCGTGAATCTCGTGGATTCATCACTCGACTTCTGGCTGACCTACGGTCGCTACTCGCGCGACTTCGAGGCAGGGCTCGGCGAGTATCTGGGCATCAAGCACGCACTGCTCGTGAACTCGGGCTCAAGTGCCAACCTGCTCGCGTTCGCGGCGTTAACGAGCGACTGGCTGGGCGACCGCGCCATGCGTCCGGGTGACGAGGTGATCACGGTCGCTGCGGGCTTCCCGACCACCGTTGCGCCGATCGTCCAGTTCGGGGCGGTGCCGGTCTTCGTGGACGTGGCGCTGGGAACGTACGACATCGATGTCACGCAACTTGACGCGGCGCTCTCGCCAAGGACCAAGGCCGTTATGCTCGCCCACACGCTCGGCAACCCGTTCGACATCGACGCAGTACGGGCGTTCTGTGACGCCAACGCACTGTGGCTCATCGAGGACAACTGCGATGCCCTGGGCGGGGAGTACCGCGGGCGCAAGACGGGCACGTTCGGAGATATCGGCACCTCAAGCTTCTACCCGCCGCACCACATGACTATGGGCGAGGGCGGCGCGGTCTACACGGACAACGACCAGCTCGCAGAGATAATGCTGTCGATGCGCGATTGGGGCCGCGACTGCGTCTGCCCGTCGGGCAAAGACAACGCCTGCGGGAAGCGCTTCTCGCAGCAGTTCGGCACCTTGCCGAGGGGGTACGACCACAAGTACGTCTACTCGGAGTTCGGCTTCAACCTGAAGGCGACTGACATGCAGGCCGCGATCGGCGTAGCGCAGCTCGAGAAGCTCCCGGAGTTCACGGCGCGGCGCAGGGAGAACTACGCGTACCTGCGAGAGGAGCTGCAGCCGCTCGAAGACGTCTTGATCATGCCCATGGCGACTGAAGGGTCGGACCCCTCATGGTTCGGCTATCTCATGACGGTGCATGAGGGCGCACCTGTGTCCCGCGATGAGCTGGTGGGAGCGCTTGAGGCCGCCAAGATCCAGACCCGGATGCTGTTCGCGGGGAACATGGTGCGCCAGCCGGTGTTCGACCGCATGCGGGAATCGGGCGATGGTTTCCGCGTCGTCGGCGAGCTGGTCAACACCGATCGCATCATGCGAGACGCCTTCTGGATCGGCGTGTACCCCGGGATGACCGAGGAGATGCTCGCTTACATGGTCAAAGTCCTGCGTTCGGCGGTGCGTATCTGATGCTGCGCGACGCCGGTGACGCCAATCCGCTCGCCTCGGATCTCGACGGCATCCTTGAGTCTTCCGCCGAGGCATGGAGCAGTCTCAGTGGAGCTCGGATCTTCATCACGGGAGGCACAGGGTTCGTTGGGACGTGGCTGCTGGAGTCGTTCGCGTGGGCGAATCGAGTGTTGTCGCTTGATGCGAGCGCGGTCGTGCTCACTCGCGACCCTGAGCGCTTCGCTGCCAAGGTGCCTCATCTCGCCTCGGATCCGGGGATATCACTACTTCAGGGCGACGTCACCGACTTCGAGGCCCCTGCTGGCCCGTTCACCCACGTGATTCACGCAGCCGCCGAGTCGAGCACCCAACAGAATGCGACTGATCCGCTCCGCATGATCGACACGGTCGTGCGGGGTACGCGCAATGTGCTCGACGCCGCACGCTCATGGGGCTCTTCCGGGGTGCTCTTCACGAGTTCGGGAGCTGTGTACGGGGTCCAGCCGGGCGACCTTGAACTGATCTCCGAGGAGCAGCCGGGCGGTCCCGACCCGCTGGCTGCGGGTTCGGCCTACCCGGAGGCGAAACGTCTTGCGGAGACACTGTGTGCGACCTACGCGGTTCAGCATGGGGTGCCGGTGAAGATTGCGCGCTGCTTCGCGTTCGTCGGGCCGCACTTGCCGCTGGACGCCCATTTCGCCGTGGGCAACTTCATCCGCGACGGACTTGCTGGCGGTCCGATCAGCGTTCGAGGTGATGGGACGCCGGTACGGTCGTACTTGTACGCGGCCGAGCTCGCGTCGTGGCTCTGGACGATTCTTCTGGCAGGCGAGAGCGGACGCGCCTACAACGTCGGGTCTGAGCACGGTCACAGCATCGCCGAGGTCGCACGCACCGTCGCCGCGGCGTTTCAAAGTGCACCACGGGTGTCGATCGCTGGCACCCGCGTCGAGAATCTCGGAGGTGGCGGCGACCGCTACGTGCCATCGACGCAGCGTGCGCGTGAGGAACTCGGGCTGAGAGAGACCGTGGATCTGTGCGAAGCGGTGAGTCGGACGATTGAGTGGCAGCGGAAGAGGAGGCGAGCGTGAGTACCAGACAGCGTCCGCGTGTCGCGAAGGAGTGTGTGTGCTGCGGCGGCAATCGACTCTCCAGGACGCCAGCTGTCTTGATGCCCTTCGTCGCCAGCCGCGTCTTTGGATGGGAGCCAGTTGAGATCACGCCGGAGTGGAACATGCGCGATCTCAAGTGCGGCATGGCCTACTCGGTCTGCAACACCCTGAGGTGCAATGATTGCGGCTTGGTATTCCTTGACATCCGGTTTGATGACGAAGAACTGGCGGCCCTCTATCACGGATATCGAGACGCAGAGTACACGGCGCTGCGCCTCAGGTTTGAGCCCGACTATCAGGCAAGAAACGACGATCTGGTGGGAGGCTACTCCTACATCCCCCACGTCGAGGAGTTCCTTCGTGAGCGCATCGGGCGGGTCGAGGGCGTTCTCGATTGGGGTGGGGACACCGGTCTGAACACGCCGTTCAGGCATGAGGTGGCGGTTCATCACGTCTACGACATCTCCGAAAAGCCCGTGATCACCGGGGCTCAACGCGTTACGGCGAACGAGGCGATCGACAATGAGTACGACCTTGTTGTGGTGAGCCAGGTGCTTGAGCACGTGCCGTTCCCCGAGGACGTCCTCACTGAGGCCGTGCGGGCGATGAGACCTAGTACGTCGCTGTGGGTCGAAGTTCCGCACGAGGCTGTCGTGCGTGAAGCCGTGGACCCGGAAGCAGCGTACCTGTCGAAGCGACACTGGCATGAGCATGTGAACTTCTACACCGAGGACGCCCTGACGGCGCTTCTGGAAGGCGTTGGATTGCTGGTCGAGGAGCGAACGACCTTCGCGGTTACGGTCAGTGGCAGGGATTCGTACGTGATGGGCGCCGTCTGTCGTCGCCGAAAGTAGGGGCTTTTGGCCGCAGAGCGCCGGGTAGTCGAGTCTCTGAGTGTGGTACTATCCGCCTCATGAAATCACTCTCCGTCGGAAACAAAATGGTCGGGCCGGAACACCCCTGTTATGTCATCGGGGAGATCGGCATCAACCATATCGGCGATATCGAAATCGCCAAGCGACTCATCCAAATCGCCTCGGCTGCGGGATGCGATGCGGTCAAGTTCCAGAAGCGAACTCCTAGCATCTGCGTGCCCGCGGCGCAGCGCGATCTCATGCGTGAGACGCCCTGGGGCTACATCTCGTACATGGACTATCGAGAGCGCGTCGAGTTCGGCATCGAGGAGTATCGCGCGATTGACGAGCACTGCCGCAAGCATGACATCCAGTGGTCAGCATCATGCTGGGACGAGCCGTCCGTCGAGTTCATGGAGCAGTTCGATCTCCCGTGCTTCAAGATCGCCTCTGCGAGTCTCACGGATGACTCACTACTGAAGCGCACGCGTGCGACCGGCAAGCCGGTGATGCTCTCGACTGGCATGAGCACGATCGAGCAGATTGACAAAGCAGTGGACATTCTCGGCACGGACAATCTCGTACTTCTGCATGCAGTGAGCACCTACCCGGCTCGCTATGACGAGTTGAACCTGCGCGTGATGGAGACGCTGCGCGAGCGGTACGACGTGCCCATCGGCTACTCCGGTCACGAAACGGGGTTGGCATCGACTGTCGCTGCGGTCGCGCTGGGTGCCTGTGTTGTTGAGCGGCACATAACGCTCGACCGCTCGATGTGGGGCTCCGACCAGGCAGCATCGCTAGAGCCCAGCGGACTCACCAAGTTGGTTCGCGATATTCGACTCGTTGAAACCAGTCTCGGCAGTCCGGAGAAGAAGGTGCTCGAGCGTGAGCTCCCTATCGTCGCCCGCCTCCGCAATCAGACCTGACATGTTCCGCCAGGTTCGGGCAGTGGCGATGGATGTGGACGGCGTTCTCACGGACGGCACGTTCCTGTGGGGTGCCGACGGTGTCGAACTCAAACGCTTCTGCTTCGCCGACGTCACGGGAATCGCGCTTGCCCGCGAAGCGGGGATTGTCGTGGCGCTGGTCTCCGGAGAATCGAGCCAGAGCGGCATGGCCCTCGTCCATCGGTATGCTGCGAAGCTCAAGATCGGCGATGTCTTCGCCGGGTGCCACGACAAAGCAGCCGCGCTGGGCGATTTCGCCCGAACGCACAACATCGAGCTGGCCGAGACCTGCTTCATCGGAGACGACGTGATCGACCTGGCCGCGATGGAGATCGCGGGGGTCGCGTGTGCTCCCGCTGACGCGCACCCCGCGGCGCTTGCCAGGGCCGCCTACGTGACACAAGCTGCCGGCGGCAAGGGCGCAGTGCGCGAGGTCCTCGACCTCGTGGTCGCCCAGCACGATGTGAATCGGGAGCGGTGACACCATGATCAAGGTGTCAGACTACGTCGCTCAGTTTCTCGTGGACCAGGGCGTCAGGCATGTCTTCATGCTCGTGGGTGGGGCAGCGATGCACCTCAATGACTCGATCGGCGGGCGCGACGAGATCACGTTCGTAGCCCATCTGCATGAGCAGGCGGCCGCAATCGCGGCAGAGTCGTATGCCAAGTACGACAATCGTCTGGGTGTCGCTGTTGTGACGGCAGGTCCCGGAGGCACGAACACCCTCACCGGTGTCGCGGGAGCCTGGCTCGACTCCACGCCGATGCTCGTGATCTCGGGTCAAGTCAAGCGTGCTGACCTGAAGGGCGATTCCGGCGTTCGCAACAGGGGCCCTCAGGAGTTGGACCTCCCGACGATCGTATCGTCCATCACGAAGTACGCCGTGACGGTGATGGACCCGACGATGATTCGGCACCATCTTGAGAAGGCAGTGCACCTCGCCACCTCAGGGCGTCCCGGTCCGGTGTGGCTGGAGATTCCCCTGGATGTGCAAGGGGCGGCGGTTGAAGAATCGACTCTTGTCGGTTACGAGCCACTGAGGGGCGCCGAAGTGGTGGGCGCCGGCGCGCTCGAGGAACTGGTGAGCAAGACACTCGACCTGTTCGAGGCGGCCGAACGCCCCTTCCTGCTGTTCGGCAATGGCGTTCGTCTCGCCGGCGCCGAGGCGGAGATGCGGCAGCTGGTGGACGCCGCAGGAGCTCCCTTCGGGCTGACGTGGCCGGCGCTTGACCTCGTTCCCGACGATCACTCGCTGTTGGTTGGTCGTCCCGGCTCCATGGCGCCGCGCGCGCCCAATTTCGCGCTACAGAACTCGGATTTCTTCCTCTCGATAGGCGCTCGGCTCGATCTGGTGTGTACCGCCTTCGCGCCGGATCGGCTTGCCCGCGGTGCATGCAAGGTAATGGTGGACATCGATAGTGCGGAAATCGGCAAGATCGAGCCCCATCTTGATCTGAGCGTGTGCGCTGACGCAAAGGAGTTCATCCACGAACTCCTGCGTCAGTTGGGCAGCCGGACGTTGCCGTCGGTGGACTCGTGGATCGCGCAGTGTGCCGCCTGGAGAGAGGCGTACCCGCTCGTTGACAGGGAGCTGCCGGCCACGGGCCCAGTCAGCATGTACACCTTCACCCAGTCGCTGTGCGAGGCGCTTCCCGAGGGCGCGCTGGTGGTACCCGCGAGCTCCGGCAACTCTGTGGAGATGTTCCTGCTGTCCTACGCCGCCAAGGCCGGACAGCGCGTGTACCTGACGACAGGATTGGGTGCCATGGGCTTCGGTCTGCCCGCGGCCACGGGAGGCTGTTTGGCTTCGGGGGGCCAGCAGACTGTCTGCGTCGAGGGCGATGGCGGCTTCCAGATGAACTCCCACGAGCTGGAAGTGGTGGCGCGGCTGCAGCTGCCCCTGAAGGTCTTCGTCATCGACAACGGCGGCTACGGATCGATTGTCTGCGCACAGTCGGCCTACTTTGACCGTCTCGTCGGCGCGCATCCGGAGAGCGGCCTCACCCTCCCGAGCGTCCTCGCTCTCGCGGAGGCCTATTGCCTTCCGACGGACGAGATAGCCGACCAAGCTGATGTGGCGGACGGCATTCGCCGCGTACTTGATGCTCCGGGACCCTGTATCTGCCGGGTGGTTGCAATCCCGGATGAACCGCGGCAACCGCGTGTGGCATCCTACCAGCGTCCCGACGGAAGCATGGCGTCGCGACCGCTTGAGGACATGTTTCCGTTTCTGCCACGGGGCGAGTTCCTGAGCAACATGATCGTTCCGCCGATTCCGGACTAGACGCATGCATATCCTCATCGTCGGCCTCGGCGCCGCGGGACAGCGGCACGCTCGCAACTTACGCAGGCTTCTGGGCGATAGCGTAGAAATCTCAGCCGTGCGTCGGCGCGGCGGGGGGTCCGCGCTCTCCGACTCGATGCAGCCCCAGAGCGGTGTCTTGCCGGAAGAGAGCCTGGGTATCCGCGTTTTCGATGAGTTGGACCGCGCACTCGAGGAGCGTCCCGACGGCGTCGTAGTCGCCAACCCTACGAGCATGCACATCGCCACCGCGCGCGCCGTTGTGAAGGCCGGATGCGGCCTTCTTCTCGAGAAGCCGCTCGGCCATTCCTGGGACGGGGTGCCGGAGTTTCTCGCGGCGGCCTCAGAGAGCCGAATGCCCGTCCTAGTCGGTTTTCAGCTTCGCTTTCATCCGCTTCTTGAGCGGCTGAGGACCATTGTCCACGGGGGCGAGTTCGGACCCGTTCTGTCCGCTGCATCGACCTACGGTGAGTACTTGCCTGACTGGCACCCCTATGAGGACTATCGGACAGGCTACGCTGCGCGTCGCGACCTGGGCGGGGGTGTGCTGCTCACGCAGATTCACGATATAGACTGCCTGGGGTGGATCTTGGGATGGCCCTCGCAGGTGTACAGCGTCGGGGGTCACCTCAGCAGTCTCGAAGTGGATGTGGACGACACATCGGTGTCGCTGTGGCCCTGCCTGATGGATGGTCGCGCTGTGCCCGTGCAACTTCAGCAGACCTACGCGCGGCGACCGCCGATACGCCAGATCGAACTGATCATGGAGCGTGGGAGGCTGCATCTGGACCTGCTTGCGGCGCACCTGCGTGCCTGGGATACCGACGGTCTGTGCGTTGTGGATGAGAGTCTGAGAGATTACGATCGAAATGAGATGTTCCTTGCCGAAATGGCCCATTTCCTGGAGTGTCTAGCGGGTCGTGAGGCGCCGCGCATCCCCGCCGTCGAGGCGGCACAGAGCCTCGCTGTGGCGCTCGCTGCTTTGCGCTCACAGGCTTCGGGTGTGGTCGAGACGGTGATCTACCCGGGTGAAGCTGCGGCAAAGCCCACAGTGCCCTAAACGAACACGTCGCCAAGGAGGCGCCGAGTGTACGACGTCGAGTTCTACATGAAATCACATGACCTTCTCAGGAGCGCTCAGGCTGGGGAGCTGCACGATCCGGTGGCTTTGCGTGATGCCTTGGAGAGCTACCGGAGTCTCGACCCCATCGTGTACAACATAGAGACCACGAACGCCTGCAACATGCGCTGCGCCATGTGCCCGCGGACGACGATGATGACGCGCGATATTGAGACGATGAAGCCCGAACTGTTCGAGAAGCTCGTGGAGCAGCTCAGGCCTTTCCCGGCAGAGACCTGGAGCCGATGGGAGCAGTTCGTCGCGGAGACGTACGGTATTCACCCCGGTGACGTGAGCGAGAACCACTTCTTCCTGCTCATCATCCCGCGGGTCATTCAACTCCACGGCTACGGTGACCCTTTGCTCGATCGAAACATGGCTCACTACGTCAAGCTACTGTCAGATGCCGGGCTTGAGTCGTACTTCAGCTGCAACCCCGCAAACATCGACATGGATCGCACCGTGGAGATGTTCGAGAACGGGCTCGGCTACATCAAGTATTCGATCGAGAGTGTCGACGACGAGCGGCACAAAGCGATTCGCGGAGAGGCATCCGACTTTTCGCGCAGCTACGAGCAGATTCTCCGGTTGCTGGAGCTCAAGCAGGAGCGCGGCTACTCGACCGTCATCGTCATCACGATGCTCGATCTCAACCGGGAGAACCAGCAGGACGACTACCGCAAGCTCGAGGAAGCGTTTCGCGGTCGGGACGTGTACCTCTATCTCAAGAGCGAGGATCAGCAGTGGTATCGCAAGGACTTCCACGGCACGCAATCGGTGCACTGGAGCGAGTGCTGCAAGCACCCGTGGATGTCCATGACGGTGAAGTCGAACGGCGAGGTCTGTATGTGCATGGAGGACTTCGACAACGAGATCGTTCTGGGCGACGCCGGTAGCCAGAGCTTGGCTGACATCTGGAATGGCGATGCATATCGCACGTTTCGTCAGGACCACATCGATGTCACGCGTGGTCTCAAGTGCAGCGAGCGTTGCGACATGTTGATGGTGGGCGAGCGCCTGTCGCCGCGGACGCCATGAGCGCCGACCCGTTGGCCGGACGCAATGAGCGTGCTGCAGGGGCACCCGTTGAGCTTGCCGCTCTGCTTGACCTCGATCCGCGAGAGTGGCGAGTGGCCCTGGACAAGCGCTACCGCGTTCTCGACGAGGTGCTGGCGGGGAATCGCCGCACGGTCGTCTACCCGGCGGCATCCATGGGGAGGAAAGCCGCCGCTCGCTTGTTGAAGATGGGCGTGAAGGTGGTTGCGTTCGGCGACAGTGACCCAACACTGCACGGCGAAGAGATCGACGGGCTGCCGGTGCTTTCGCCGGCGGAGATCGCGACTGTACACACGGACGACGTGGTGCTTGTGGCCAGCGCGATGCACGACTCCGCAATCTGCGAAGACTTGACGGTTCGTGGCCTCGAGGCGGTTGTGCCTATCGGCTATCTGAACCTACGGCTGCCGGATGTGTTCGTGAGCCGCGAATACCAAGGCGCGTTCGATGCGGCGACGAGTGGTGCCAATCGGACGGCTATCGAGGCCGCCTATGCGCTGTTCTCGGACGACGAGTCACGCCGTGTGTTTCTGTCCAAGCTCCGCTACTACCTTAGCCTCGAGAAGGACCTCTTGGACGAGATCGGGTCGGCCGAGACGGTCTACTTCGGGGCGGGCGTCTACGATCTGAGCGCCGATGAAGTCGTGGTTGATGGGGGCGCCTATGTCGGCGACACGCTCGAGTCCTTCTTGCAGTGCTCGTCGGGACAGTTCGACGCGTACTATGCCTTCGAGCCGGACGGCGCGAGCTATGATCGCTTGGCACAGGTCGCCGCGACGGACCCTCAGCGCATCACTGCCGTGCGCGCGGGCCTGGGGCGTCACACGAGCAGCGCGCGTCTCTTGAGCACTGCCGGAGCGGACTCGCGTTTGCTCGGAGACGACGAGCCGGGCGGCGATGAGGTTCCGGTGGTCGGCCTAGACGACTACTTCGCCGGTCGCCCTGCGCCGTCGTTGATCAAGATGGACATCGAAGGCTCGGAGTCGGACGCCCTTCTCGGGGCGGCTGGACTGCTCTCGAGCGCCACGCCCAAACTGGCGGTGTCGGCTTACCACCTCCCCGCTGACCTGTGGACGATTCCCCTGCTCATCAGACGGCTTGCGCCCGGCAGTGACCTATTCTTGCGACACCACAGCCGCGAGATTGACGATACCGTGTGCTACGCCGTGCCCCGCGTCTAGCCGCAGGGGGCGAGTCAGGCGGTTGTGCGACAATGCCGTGCACGTCCGATTCCCGTGCGATGTCTCCGAGGACCAGCAGGTTGAATCCACTGACGATCGTCATTCCGACGTATGAGCGGCCGCAGTTCTTGGCTGATACTCTGGCCAGCATCGAGACTCAAACGCGCAGAGACTTCGATCTCGTGGTGCTCGACAACGGGAGCCTCAGCAGTTACTCGCAGGTGTTGGAGCGATTCTCGTCGTTGGGCATCGAATACATCCGCAACGAAAGCAACATCGGCTCGGGACCGAACCAGACGAAGGCGCGTGAGATATGCTCCCGCACTGAGTTCGGCATGGTCTTTCATGACGACGACATCATGCATCCACGATTGGTGGAGTGGGAACTCGGGTTTCTGGAGGAGCACGCCGACGCGGCGTGGATTGCGGCGGAGTGCCAGGCGTTCGCCGATGGACTGGAGCCGCCCGTCGAGACGTGGAGCGGCGTCGCCGGAGCCGTTGAGCTGCACGTGGAGCGGGCGTCTCTCGTGCGATGGATCATGGACGACACCATGCTTCACTTCGGGTCGACCATGTACAGAAGTTCCGCGCTGTTGAAGGCCGAATCGTACGTCGCGGAACTGGAGAGGTTCCACATCGTCGGGGATCGCCCCTATCTTCTCGAGGTGGCGAAATCGGGAAGCACGGCCCTGATCCGCGAGCCACTGGTCCTCTACCGGCTTCACGCAGCGCAAGACACCCACGATCCCAACTTGACTGACGATCAGGCGATTGCGCTGATGCACTACTACCGTGACGTGCTGCTTGAGGCCCCCATGCCCGGGGATGCGGACCTGCTCGCGCGTCACGCCACCAACTACCTGCTGCACGTGCACTCGGTGACCGCTCGTGAGAACAACGGCTCATTGCGAGAGCTTGTTGCGCGTGAGCGGGCTGATGGTCTGTTCCGCTGGAGATCGCTCAACGGACAGGGTGTCGGGGCCTTGGCGCGGATGATGGGGCTAGGCCGTGCGTTCGAGTCGGCGAGGCCTGCGCTGAGCGCTGTCAGGCGCGTCTTTCAGCCCCGGCGCTAGCCCGAAGGAGCCATTCGGCTCCCCGTGGCCCATCCCGTCGGCTTACGCAGCCGAATCATCTTTCGAAGCATCCGAGCAGCAGGTCGGCGAGCACTTCGACGCAACTCTCCTGTGAGAAGCGAGCGCTCCGCGTAGACGCCAAGAAGTCCCGAGCGGCCGCCAGGTGCTGCTGCGCCCCTTCCCCGGTCATACTCCTCAGGTGCTCTTCTAGCGTGGAGTAGTCAGGGAAGTCGCGGAAGTCGATGTAGGTATCGCGCGGAATATAGTCCGCGATGTCCGGTGCCCCCAGGTACACGGGTATGTTTCCAGCCACGAAGCAGTCGAAGATCTTCTCGGTTATGTAGCCAGGGAATGCCGTGTTCTCGAAGCAGAGCGAGAACTGGTAGCCGCGAAGCACGCGAACCTTGTCGTGCGGCGGAATCTCGCCACGATAGGATCGCCCGATAGCGGTCTGGGTCTCACGATCGGCGCCCGAAGTCGGCTGGTCCCACCCCCTGCCGTACAAGTCGAACCCATCGGAACCACCGAAGTGCCTGATCGCGGTGAGCCGCTCCAGGTAGAGCTCGCTTTGCATCCAGAGATTCTTGCACTGCGCGCTGCGCGCCTGCCATGCGCGGTACCAGCGGCCCGCCGACGGCTTCGGGTGCGCGAGGTCGAAGGCTGGTCGGGGCCACCCGAAGGCTCGCTTGTTGCCGCTGACGACGGCCAGCAGTTTGCGCTCGGTCCATGGGTCGGGCTCGATGGGAGTGAGATCGGAGTAGGGCCACGAGAAGTCATGGAACGCGGCGCTCCCGCTGGCCATGGCTCGTGCGCCCGGGAACAGCACCATGTGGTTGAACCACGACGAGAACTCGGGGAGCCCCTGGTAGAAGCGCCACGCGACGATGGGGGATTCCCCGCTCACACAGACTGCGCCGCGAAGCCCGCGCTCGAAAAGCAGCGTTCTCGTGAACCGCGTGACTTCGTTGCTGAGCACGATTGCTTCGCGCGAGTCGGTACCGCCAGCGAGATACGCATCGGCGGTGACCATCCCGACACCCGACTGCGCAAGGCGCGCCGATAGCGCTGCAATAGCACCGGCACCCGGATACTGGCTCATCAAGGCCGCGTCGAACGCTCGGTTCTCCATGAACTCCGAGTAGTCGATATCGTAGATGACGAGCCTGTCCGCCGGCGCTTGCACCATACTGTCTGACTCCAACCTCGGAAGGCGTCTGGTGTGCTTCTCGATGATATAGTTGGCGAGCCCAAAGCCCGACAGGAAACGCCGTCGTGCGGGCTGCTGTCTCCTCGGCAAGGAGCTTCCTTGAACGTTCTCTTGCGCGGATGTGACTCGTGGGCATAGCTCGCAAGTCAGTCATCGGCTTCGGTGGTCAAGTCTACATGTTGGTCATCGGACTTGCGTCCACGATTCTTGTGGCGCGACTGCTTGGTGCTGAGGGCAAGGGCGTGCTCGCAATCGTCGCGGCCATTCCGTCGTTAGGCCTAGGGGTTGCCTCGTTCGGCCTTGGTCCGGCACTTGGCTTCATGGCGGGTAAGAACCACTACTCTGCCCGAGACCTGGTCACAGCTGCAGTTGTTTGGTCGCTCGTGCTCGGGGCTGTCGTCGGCGCGGTCGTCTGGCTCTTTCGCGATGCGCTCCTGGGGTCGATTCTTCAGGGGCTCACCACGCTGGACCTCGCCGTCGTTGTGATCACCTTGCCCACGTATTACGTGTTCGCGTTTCTGGGCGCGCTTTTCATCGGGCACGGACGTGCGGTGGCCTTCGCCGGCGTTCAGTCCGCGTTCGCAACACTCAATCTGGCCGCAGTCGTGATGGCGAGCTTGCTCGTGCCGGATAGTTCTACGGCCGTGGTCGTTGCGCTGAGCATCGCAAGCACACTGAGCGCCATCCTCTCACTGGCGGTCTACCGCGCGCGCTTCTCGTTCTCGCCACGGCGCATTGTTGAGATCACGAAGGCGGCAACACCGTACGCAGCCAAGGCCTACGCTGGGCAGGCTAGTACGATGTTCTTCCTCAGGGCCGACGTATTCTTCCTCAACTACTACGCCGGCCCCTCGGCCGTCGGCGTCTACAGCGTCGCGACCAACCTCGCCGAGAAACTGTGGCTGCTCAGTAGCCCGGTCGCGAGCGCGGTCTTCAGTTCGATCACCGGAGCCGAGCGCCATGACGCGGTACGGCTCACGACGTTGACCTCACGTGCGCTCCTTGTGCTGAATGCCCTCGCCGGTATCGCCCTGTTCGGGCTTGCCTTCCTGCTCGTACCTACCATCTACGGTGCTGAGTTCACCGATGCCATCTGGTACTTGGGCATCTTGCTGCCGGGCGTGGTCGTCTACGCCGTGTGCCAACCTTATGGTCAGTTCTTCGTCGGCCAACTCGGACGACCCGGCGTGACATCGATCCTCGCCGTGATGATGATGGTGTTCAGCGCGGTACTCTATGTGACGCTCATACCGGTCATGGGACCAGCAGGCGCCGCTTGGGGGTCGACCCTGTCATACAGCAGCGCCCTGCTCGGGTACCTGTGGCTGATGCCGAGGGCGGCAGACGTGACCATTCGCCAGATGCTCGTTCCCACTCGTGAGGATTTCGGACTCTACAGGTCAGTCGCTGCAAAGGTCGTGAAGCGCATCGGGACAAGCGCCCCAAGCGGACAGGAATAGCGAGGTTCAAAGACGTGCGACCGCTGAGAGTAATCAATCGAGTCACCCCGCCCGCGCTTTGGGATCTGGCCAAGAAGCTCTCGGGTCGCAAGGCGGAGGACTCAGTGCCACCGTTCGTCGATGAGTCCGTGGGTTCATTCAGTCAGTTCGGCGAGGACCTCGTGATCGATGCGATTCTCGGAAGCCCCCGGGACGGAGTGTATGTCGACGTAGGCGCTAACGACCCGTCTGAGTTGAGCAACACGCAGCGCTTCTATCGGCGGGGGTGGCGTGGAGTCAACATCGAGCCAAACACCGCGCTGTGCGATGAACTCAAGCGACAGCGGCCGGAGGATGTCAATCTCAACATAGGCATTGCGTCGAAGGTTGGGACGCTGACCTTCTATCTGATGGAACCGGCAACCCTGTCGACCTTCGATCCGGGTGCAGTGAAGGACAATCTTGCGCATCCCGGGGCCCGACTTGCCGAGGAGGTCAGCGTCGCCGTCGAACCGCTGAGTGACGTGTTGGACGAGCATGTGGGCGAGCGGGCGATCGATTTCCTCTCGGTGGACACCGAAGGGCTGGATCTCGCTGTGCTCAAGAGCAACGACTGGGTACGCCATAGGCCTAGACTCGTGCTTGTCGAGGTCGCGTGGAGCGGCAGCGAGATTGTCGAGTACCTTGGTGCGCAGAACTACCCGCTCGTGTGGTCCAACGGCGTGAACGGTATCTTCGCCGACCAGGGTGGCTCGCGGTAGCGGGACCGGGGCCGGGCTCAGTACTTCCTGAACACGCAGTCCACTTGGCTCAGGCGCCACGGTACCCCCGTGGGTCCCTGCTCGATATCGAACAGGTAGCTCGGCGCGAACCCCAGCTCGTGCATCGCCTGAAAGAGCTGGATGTAGTTGCCCTCTGAACGCTCGTGCCTGACGAACGACATCTCCATGATCACGGTGTCGACCATGGTCAGGAACGTCTCGCGTCCTCCAAGCAGCACCTCGTGCTCGACGCCCTCGACGTCGATCTTGACCAGATCGATATGCTTGATTCCGGCGTCGCGTACGAAGTCGTCCATGCGCACGAGCTTGATCGACTCGGTTGCCGATGACTCGATATGCGGGTTGGCTGCGTGGTAGGCCTCGCCGATGTCCATCAGGGAGTTTGCACCGTGCTGCGACGCAAGATGCAGATCCGCTTGTGTAGCCTTGTCGAAGAAGCCGATTTGATGCCCTTTGAACCGGTCAGAGAACCCGGCGTCTTCGATGCGGGCATTCATCTGGGTGAACATCTCGGTTGCCGGCTCGAAACCGTGAACCGTTGCCTTCGGGAACCAGCGAAGGAACGCCAAAGACAGGTTGCCGACGTTGGCACCGACATCGAAGATCGTCTCGATGTCCGGGCTCAGCGAGAGCAACGCGCCGTAGAGGTTCTGCGCATCACGGTGGCGCGACATCCTGACCCGACGCTTGAGCTCGGCGGGAAGGGAGTCTTTGATTCGCTGGGTGAAACTCATGCTGTCTCGTTTCTTGGGATCGTACTGGCGCTGGAAGCAGCATAGCGCCCGCACGGGCAACGGGTAATCCGACTCAGGGGCGAAGAATCGAAGCATAGATGCTGGCGATGCGTGCCGCCACTGCATCCGGAGCGAACCGCTCGCGCGCGTAGCCGTGTAGCGCCGCCGGATCAAACTCGCCGAAGTGGTCGAGCATCCAGCCCAGCCCCTCGGCGAGCGCCTCATCGCTGTCCGCTGCAACGAGCCGCCCGACCTCGGGGGTCACGAACTCCTCTGGCCCGCCGCAGCGCGTCGATACCACGGGACGTCCGCACATGATGGATTCAGCTGCCCAGACCGAGAACGTCTCGTGGGAGCTGCTGAGCACCGCGAAGGCCGAACGGCCCAGCAGCTCCGGGATGCCATCGGGGGGTATGCGTCCCGGGAACTCGACCATGCCTCCCAAGCCCAGTTCTTCGGACAGCTTCATGAGCTCCTCGCGACACTCACCATCGCCTGCGAGGCTTACGATGAAGTCGTCTCGTTCGCGACGCAAAATGTCGGTAGCGCGCAGTAGTGAGTCGAGGTTCTTCGCCGGCCCCATCACGGACACGTGGGCGATGACGTGGGGCGCCTCAAAAACCGTCGGCTGAGCCTGACAATCCGGCACCACATTCGGAATCACAACGGGGTTCTTCGTCAGCCCGAGCTCGACCAGCCGGTCGGCCAAGAAGCGGCTGACGGCGATGTAGGCCGACGCCTCGCGCGCCAGCGGCCGCAGAACCAGCGGCAGCATGCCCGGCGTGCGCACCAACCGCCGCTTCGAGTGGGCTAGATACTCCTCGGAGTGCTCGGTGACCACGAAGGGGATGCCTGTGCTGCGCTTGATGTCACGGGCGATCAACCCCGCGGGCCACAGTGCCTGCACGTGCACGATGTCGGGGTCTCCCCACCCTGCTCGCAGGGCATCGAACGCGAGCTGCCCTGCCTTGCGGTAGCCGAAGTAGCGCTCGTACGCTCCCGACGCGACGATTCCGGCGCGCACGACCGTTGCGCCATCCTCAAGCGATGTGGTCGGTTCGAATGCGACGGCACCGGGCTCAACATGCAAGACCGCGACGTCGAGGCCGGCGTCAGACAGCGCTTGGACCTGCTGCTGAATGAAGATCCCCGCCGTGGGGTTCGTGTCGCTCGGGTACCAGCTGGGGATGACGAGCACGCGCACGGCGGATCGCCTACCCGTACAGCGTGTACTCGGCTGCCAGATCCTCGAGCATCTCGTCCCAGCTCGGTGGCGTCCAGCCGGTTCGCTCGCGGAAGCGGGTGCTGTCGAGCGAGCGGTCGATCACCAACTCCTCGGACGGCGCGATCTCCACCGACCAGCCGAGCTTCCCAGCCAGCTTCGTCAGAAGCGAGTACTTGTCGATCGGCTCAGCTGAGACGTGCCACAGCCCGCTCAGTGAGGCGTCGGGCATGACGATATCGCGGATGACGCGGGTGAGCGCTGCAGTGGTGAGCCCACTGAAGACGGCACGGGTGAAACCCCTGAGCTGCTCGTCGCGATGGGCTGCGAACCAGCCGACGAGCCCGGTCGGCTCACCCGGCTGCCAGCCGATGATCGACGTCCGGAGCGTGACGGTGTTGTCGCGGTCAGTGACTTCGCCCAGGAGCTTTGAGCGACCATACAGGTCGAACGCGTCGGGCACGTCGGCCTCGGTGTAGCCTCCGCGGGTGCCGGCGAACACGCAGTCGGTACTCACGTGCACCATGCGTGCGCCGCGCTTCTCGCATGCTTCGGCGAGGAGGTGCGGCCACAAGCTGTTCACTTCGATCGAGGGCACGGCCGCCTTTGCGTCCCCACGCTGCTTCACGATGCCGACGGCGTTGAGCACGAGGTCGGGGCGCACTGTCTCCACCAGTCGCGCAGGACAGGCCCGGTCGGTCGCGTCGAGGTCAGCGAGGAGGCGCTCGGTGGGGATGCCGAGGTCAGGCAGCGCGCCGGGGTTCCGGCACGCCCCCCACACTTCGAAGTCCGGTGCCAGAACGCGGATCGCCTCGTGGCCGAGCATGCCGCTCGCGCCTACGACGAGGATGCGGGGACTCCCGCTCACGCGATGCCCAGCACGATGCGTGCGACGATGTCGGAGACGTTGTTCGCGAGGTACTCGGCCGGCGGGGTCCACGTGCCGCGGGAGCGCACCGCGAGGTCTATCGCGGGCAGAATCCGCTCAGCCTCGACGCCGGCGAGCAGGTTGCTGCCGCACTCGATGGTCTCGGGGCGCTCGGTCACGTCACGCATGGTGACGGTGGGGACACCGAAGATGCAGCACTCCTCCTGCACGGTGCCGCTGTCGGACAGCACGCAGAACGCCTCCTTCTCGAGGCGCACGAAGTCGAACAACCCCATCGGCGGGACGAACTTGACGGCGCCCTCGGCCACACCGAACGCGGCCATCTTGTCTGCGGTGCGTGGGTGGAGTGAGGCTACCGCCGGCATGCCGTACTTCTCGACCGCGCCGTTGAGAGCGGCCACGAGCGAGGCGAGCCGCGCGGGATCGTCAGTCATCTCCGCACGGTGCGCGGTGACCAGGAAGTACTTGCCGGGCTCGACGCCGAACTCCGTGAATGGATCGGCGGCGTCGACCTGGGGAGCGTAGAAGTCGAGCACCTCCTTGATGGGGTTTCCGGTCACGTAGATGCGCTGGCGCTCGATGCCCTCGCGCACGAGGTTCTCGGCGCTGCGGTACGTGTACGGCATGAGCACGCTGGAGGAGTGGTCGATGACGCGACGGTTGACCTCTTCGGGCACGCGGTCGTCGAAGCAGCGGTTGCCTGCTTCCATGTGACACACGCGGATACCCATGCGCTTGGCGACGAAAGCGGCGAGCCCGGTGTTCGTGTCGCCTAAGATCAGCACAGAGTCGGGCTTCTCGGCGGTGAACAGTTCCTCGGCACGCGCGAGCATCTGACCGATCTGATCGGCGAAGCTACTGCCGCGCACGCCCATGTAGACGTCGGGCTCGCGCACGGCCATCTCGCGGAAGAACATGCCGGAGAGGCGGTCGTCGTAGTTCTGGCCCGTGTGCGCGAGCACGTGTTCGCACGACTGGTCCAGCACGTCGATGACGCGCGACAGGCGGATGATCTCCGGGCGCGTGCCCAGCAGGGTGAGGACCTTGGTCATCAGGGCTCCAAGCCAACGGGTAAGTGCTGCCGCTCAGTATACCGCTGGGGCGCCAGCGGTTGGATTCCGGAAAGAGGGCGGGGGCACGCTGGTGAATGCATGCGTCCGTCGAACAGCGATCCCGATCGGGCTGGGTGCAACACCGATGGAGGAGGGCTCTGTCCGTGGAAGGCAGAAGTTGTCGATTGACAATCTCGTACGACCAGCATACGATCGATGTCGAAAGGTAGTCCGGTTTGCTGCGCAACAGGCATCCCAAGAAGCCGATTGAAGAAGCCCTGCGGTACGCCGAGTCCAAAGGCTGGCGCGTCGAACAGGCGGGTCGTAGTTCCCATGCATGGGGCAGACTGTATTGTCCCCACGACAATCCCGCGTGCCGCTGCGGACAACACTGCGTCACGAGCATCGCATCGACGCCGCGAGTACCCGAGGACCACGCACGCCAGATTCGGCGCAAGGTGGATGGCTGCGCGGCTCCGGCAGACGATGATCAAGGGGACATCGAATGACCAAGTACGAGTTCACTCTGCGCTTCGCACTGCCGTCCAATGAGACCGATCCGGACGATGTCGCAGACCGTCTGTATGGAGGCGGGTGCGACGACGCGCTCGTCGGTATCGGCTGTCCCGGAAGTGTTGCGCTCGACTTCACTCGCGAGTCTGTTTCGGCACACGGCGCCGTTATGAGCGCCGTGTCTGATGTGGTGACCGCGATTCCGGGATCAGCGCTCATAGAAGTCGCGCCAGACATCGTTGGCGTCACGGATATCGCCGACGTGGTGGGCTGTTCGCGGCAGAACATCCGGCAGCTGATGCTTTCGTGCGCGGGTCCGGTTCCCGTTCCGATTCATCAAGGCAAACAGTCCCTGTGGCACTTGGCGGTCGTGTTGGACTGGCTGTCTCGGGAGAAGCAGTATCAGATCGACGCTGAGCTCATGGATCTCGCCGCGACCAGCATGCGCGTCAACCTGGCCGTTGGCTCGCTGCGAGCCGACGCGGGCACCGAGGACGAGCTGCGCGTGTTGTTCGCATAGCGCGACGGTATTCGGCGGCGGATGCGGACCGCTATGTAAACTTGACATGCCATAGCGGCAAGTAGATGCGAAACTCGGCGGCCTCCGAGCACATAGCGCCAATGAGGCAGATATGTTACATTGTCGCCATGAAGTACCATCAGCTTCTCGAAATCATCGGTGGCGACTCCCTGTTCGAGACGGAGCTGTTGCTGGCGGGGGTGCGAGACCCACAGGCGCTTCAGCGCCAGCTGTCACGGTGGGTACGCTCCGAGAAGCTGATCAAGCTCAGGCGGGGATTGTATGTCGTGCCCGCTCCTCACCGTGTACGACCTCCCGACCCGTTCGAGGTGTCCAATCGACTGGTGAGACCCTCGTTCGTGAGCATGGAATCTGCCCTGCATATCTACGAGATGATTCCTGACGTTCCCTTTGGTGTGACTGCGGTGACGACCGGCCGTACGGGAACTCATCGAACGCCAATGGGAACGTACGTCTACCATCACGTCGGACCGACGCGGTTCTGGGGATTCGAGGAGCGCGAGATCGCGCCCGGACGTCGCGCGTACCTGGCTACACCCGAGCGAGCCCTGTTGGATCTGCTCTACCTCAGCCCAGGGTCCGATTCACCGGCCTACCTGCGACAGCTGCGCTTGCAGAACATGGACCGGCTCGACGCTGAGCTGCTGGAGCGGATGACTGAACGGTTCGCTGTCCCCAAGGTGATCAGGGCAGTCGGTACGATTCGAGACATGGCACGCGATGACGCGGATGGGTGGGTGACCCTGTGAAGGATTCGCTGCGGTTCGTGCTGTCTCGCTCGCCGGGCGTGGCACCCCGGCATGTGGTGCGCGAGTTCTTGCAGGTGCGGCTTCTTGAGGCCATGCAGCATGCCGGTGCCCACTCCTACCTGGCGTTTCACGGGGGTACGGCGCTGCGGTTGCTGTATCAGACGCCGCGCTTCTCTGAGGATCTTGACTTCTCATACGAGCCGGCCGATGGGGCCTTTGATTTCTCGACGCTTGGCACCTCGATCGCGCATGACTTGCGGCAGGAGGCGTACGACGTTGAGGTGGCGGTCAAGACCACGACGGTGGTTGAAAAGGGATTCGTGAGGTTCAAGGGAATCCTGCATGAGATGGGCGTATCGCCGCTTCCGGACGAGACAATGCTCATCAAGCTCGAAGTGGACACGAAGCCACCCGCGGGCGCCGTGCTGACAACCACTCGTGTGCCCAGGGATTACGGCCCCCCGGTGCGCGTCTCGCACCACGACAGGGCGACTCTGCTCGCGGGGAAGGTAGCGGCGGTGCTGACCCGGGAGTGGGTCAAGGGACGCGATGTCTATGATCTGGTCTGGTACGCAACCAACACCGAGTGGCCCTCGCCCAATCTGGCCTATCTGCAGGCCTCGGTACGTCAGAGTGGATGGGCTGGGCCGGTTGTGACCGAAGCCAACTGGCGGTCCTTGGCGTGGAAGAGGCTGTCCGAGGACGCTGATTGGCGAGAGGTGCGTCGCGATGTAGAGCGCTTTGTGCAGCGCGCGGGCGACGTGGAGCTCGTGACGCCGGAGGCCGTCGGTGAGGCGCTGATGAGCGGCGCGTGAGCTGGGGTCTACGCCTCCAGGTAGCCTGCGCCGATGACGTCCGGGATGCGCTCCTCGAGGAAGACGGCCAACTCCTGCGGCGCCATCAGCGCGTGCTCGGAGCTGTAGTCGCCCGAGAGCGCAGGCTCGTCCACCGGACCGGCAAGCTCGGGCAGCATCGGGCGCAGTGCGAAGTAGCCCTCGTGGCCGGCGATTGTGCGCGTGGCCTCTTCCTCGGAGAGCAGGATCTCGTGGATCTTCTCGCCAGGGCGGATTCCCGTGATCACCATCTCGATGTCGCGGTCGCCGATCAGGTATGACGCCAGGTCGGTCATCTTCGCGCTGGGGCACTGGGGGATGTAGGTCTCGCCCGGGGCCGCCGAGCGGACGGCCGCGAAGATGGTGTCGACGGCGTCCTCGAGTGTCAGTAGGAACCGCGTCATGTCCGCCGTCGTGATGGTGACGGGCCCGCCAGCTGCGATCTGGTCGAGGAACAGCGGCACAACCGAGCCCCGCGAGGCCAAGACGTTGCCGTAGCGAGCGCAGATGAAGCGGGTCTTGGGGGCGCGGACGTTGCCGTTGATGTAGACGCGCTCCTGAATCGCCTTGGTCATGCCCATGACGTTGACGGGCTTGCACGCCTTGTCGGTGGTGATGCCCATGACGGTCTCGATGGGAAGGTCGAACTCCGAGATAGCGCGCACGAGGTTTTCCGCACCCTCGATGTTGGTACGGACGGCTTCCCACGGGAAGTACTCGCACGACGGCACCTGCTTGAGTGCCGCGGCGGCGAAGACGATGTCCGCATCCCGGGCGGCGCGCACCACGCTGGCGTAGTCGCGCACATCACCGATCATGAACCGCAGCCGCTGCTTGGCGTTCTCGAAGATGACTTCGTCGGTGGCCGCGTGCTTGTGCATGAACTCGAGGCGCATGTAGTGCTGCTTGGCCTCGTCGCGGGAGAACACCGTCACGCTCTCGGGCGTTCCCTCAGCGCCGGACATGAGCCGACGTGTCAGCACCTGGCCGAGTGATCCGGTGCCTCCGGTGACGAGAATGCGCTTGCCTTCGAACAGTCCGGGCATGTGTGGTGCCTCTCAAGTCGGGGCTGAAGCGGATACAGGATACTGCGCGGGCGGCCAGAAGCGGTAGCGGGGGGTTGCCCTGCTGCCTAGTCTCGGCGCGAGCTCACCGGCTTGCGCCCTCGCAGCCGGTCGATCAACCGCGTGGACCTGTCCGCGCCGAGTGTAGCGTTGAGCACCTTGCGCGCGCGAATCACTCGCTTGAAGCGGGTTACCGCGCGTCGCGCAGCCGCCAGGTCCGCGCCTTCGAGCAGCCCCGACGCGACGAGGCGCTCGACGGCGATGAGGTCGGCCTCGCGCATGCGAATCGCGTCGGCCGACTTCTGCACAGAGTTGCGACGGTGGACCGAGAGCGGTTGGTCGAGGTAGTGGTGGGCGTAGCCGTGCGCCATGCCGAACAGCCAGAACGGGTAATCCTCGGCATAGATGCCCTCTTGGAAGCCGCCCTGTGCCTCCCAGACTCCTCGCCGATACGTCGCGCCGATGCCGTAGAAGCACTCGCGCAGCAGCTCTTCGATTGTGCAGCCCGAGGGGTCCTTCCATCGCGTGTTCGAGCGAGATTCCACGCGTGTGCCGTCCTCGTACTCGAAGTAGCCGCCGGAGGAGAAGACGCCGGCCTCAGGATGGTCGGCGGTGGCCGCAGCGTAGGCAGCGAGGTGGTCGGGCAGGAGGAGGTCGTCCGCTGAGAGCAACACGAGCAGGTCGGCCGAGGCGTTGCGGACCGCGGTGTTGTACGCACCTCCCGTACCACGATTCTCCTGCGAGACCACCCGGATACGCTCGTCGGTGCGCGCCAGCTCGTGCGCAAGCTCGAGAGTGCCGTCGGTCGAGCCGTCGTTGCAGATGACCAGCTCCCACGCGGTGAAGGTCTGAGCCTGGACCGAGGCGACCGTCTCGGCGAGTGTCTCCACGGCGTTGTAGGCGGGGATGGTGACTGAGAACCTGGGCTGGAGGGTCATCGAGGCCTTTCGAGACGTTCTTGGTGCGCCGACAGCGCGCGGTTCATACTGTCGTGCAGGTTACACGGCGACTCAGTGCTAATCTAGCGCCGCTTGCATGTGCCGTATCGTGAGTTCGGAGCCCGATGCGCGTCCTGCTCGACTGTCGCATGGCCACGTGGACCGGGGTCGGTCGCTACTCGACCGGGCTCGTTCGCGCGCTGGCGCTGCGCGACGACCTCGACCTCGTGTGCGTTATGGCGACGGGAGAGGACTCGCCTGCACCGGGGCTTCATGCGGTCGCCGCCGAAGCAGGTCCATTCTCGCCGCGAGGAATGGCGGAGCTGGGGCGCATCGTCAAGCATGTGGCCCCCGACGTCACGCACTGCCTGCACTTTCCCACGCCGCTGCCAGCCCGGCATCCACTGGTCGTGACGCTTCACGATCTGACGCCACTCCTCGTCGACGGCAGCATGCCATCGCCGTGGCGGCGCGTGGTCTATCGCGCGTTCAACCGGAGGGCTGCTGGAGTGGCGGACGCGATCGTGTGTCCATCCACTCACACCTGCGCCGATGTCGAGCGGTTGCTGCCGGCTGCTCGAGGCAAGACGAACGCCGTGCTGCTCTCAGCCGACGATTTCGCCTCCGGCCCCGTGGCGACCCTTGGCGGCACGCTCGCTGAGGCGACCCGCGCGCCCTACCTGTTGTCGATGGGCTCGACCAAGCCGCACAAAGACCTGCCGACGCTCCTGCGCGCGTTCGCCCGTCTGGAGGCGGCGCATCCGGAACTGCAGCTTCTGCTCGTCGGCGCCGACGCTCCCGGATTCATCGCCGCGACGCTGCCGGACGAGCCGGCTGCAGTGCGCTCGCGTATCGCCTTCACCGGTCGCGTGACCGACGCCGAGCTCCGCGCGCTGTACGCCGGCGCCCGCGCGTTCGCCTTCCCCTCGCGTTACGAGGGCTTCGGCCTGCCGCCGCTCGAGGCGATGGCGCTGGGCGCACCCGTCGTGGTGGCCCACGCGGCATCGTTGCCCGAGGTCGTGGGGGAGGCCGCGCTGCTGCACCCCGCAGGCGACGACCTGGCGCTGGCAACCGCGCTCGAGCGCGTTCTCGCCGACGACGAACTGCGCGAACGCCTCATCGCCGCCGGACGCGCGCGCGCCGCCGAGCTCACCTGGGACGCCGCCGCCCGGGCGACGATCGACGTCTATCGCTCGGTCGTGCGCGGGTAGGGCTGAGCGCGACGACCGCTTGACGCGAAAACCAATCCAAAGTAGTATTTCGCTTTGCGAGCCCCTCTCGCACGATGAGAGGGGAGCAGTTTGTCTGCAGGCGGGTCCATTGAGAAGTCCGAGCCGCACTACGACTTGCGCGTGGTGAAGGCGGCGTGTACCGACCGGTAACCTGCCACGGGCGTCTCTACGTCAAGTTCACGTACGACGCAGAGATCGAGGGCTTCCTGGTCCTCTCGTTCTGCGGCGACGGCGAGGCGCATTAGGAGGCAAGCGGGCCGATGGCACAACAGGAACAACTCACCCGATGCCCGGTATGTGGCGGTATCGGCATCGAGCTCACAGACCGACCCCTCGACTTAAGTCCCGAGGGCGAAGAGCCGACGATGGTCTCACCAGGCTTCATGTACCGCCACTGCACCTTATGCGGCGAAGACATACTGCCGGGGTCGCGGTGCGACGAGCTCGATCGGATGGCCGTCGCAATCGAGCAGGAGCGCGACGGGCTGCTGGCGGCTGCCGAAATCCGCGAGGCGCGGCTGGCCCTGGGTGTCACGCAGGCGGACCTCGGGCGGCTCTTGGGAGTCACATCCGCTGCGGTCGGCCGCTGGGAGTCCGGGCTCGTGCGCCAGAACCGCACCGCTGACACGCTGCTCCGGCTCCTCGCCGCGCACCCCGAACTCGTTGCCGAGACCGGCTTCATCGCCGCCGAGGGCCGCGGGCCGTACGGCCGCAAAGCGGGCGAGGAGTAGGGCGCCTCGCGACCTGCGCCTTGACTCCAAATAGTACCCGAGGTACTATTTCGCCGAGCGAGCCCCTCTCGCTCCAAGAGAGGGGACAGGTGTGCCGTCGGACGAGTCCATCGAGAAGAGCGAGCCGCACTACGATCTGTGCGCGGTGAAGGCAGCGTTCGCAAACGGCGAGTATCGGTTCACCGGGAGAGTCGACCAGCACCTTCGCCTCAAGGGTTGGACGGATGCCGACGTCATTGATGTCATCTTCGGATTGGCGTGCGGCGACTTCCACAAGTCCCAAGCGCACCGGCAGAGGCCGAATGCATGGCTGGACATCTATCGGCCGAGACGCTCATCGGGGCGGCTTTACGTGAAGTTCACTGAGGGGCACGAGGGCACAGGGTTCGTTGTGATGTCCTTCTGCCGTGACGGCGATGCGCACTAGGAGGAGGCAGTGGGCATGACAGAAGACCCGAGGACGTGCCCCATCTGTGGTGCTCTGGGCATCGAGCTCACCGATCGCCCCATCGACCTCGGTCCGGAGGGCGAAGAGCCGACCATGGTCGCGCCGGGCTTCATGTACGAACACTGCACGATCTGCGGCGAAAGCCTGCTGCCGGGGACTCGTTCGGATGAGCTGTTCCGCCAGGCGGTCGCAATCGAGCAGGCGCGCGACGGGCTGCTGCTGGCGGCTCAGATTCGCGAGGCCCGGCTAGCGCTTGCGCTCACGCAGTCGGATCTCGCACGCTTGCTGGGAGTCACCACGAAGGCCGTCGGCCGCTGGGAGTCGGGGCTCGTGCGCCAGAACCGCACCGCCGACACGCTGCTCCGGCTCCTCGCCGCGCA
>JAXMKZ010000003.1 GCA_034370385.1 Coriobacteriia bacterium | reverse complement strand
GGCGCGGCGGGGACGTCCGTGCTTTTCATGTCTTATTTGCCAGTTCCCCAGTCGGCTTGGCCGAGCGCAACTCCGCCCGGGCCGTCTCGACCGCACGACTCACCGACGCCGGGTTCATCGCGCACAAGCGTCCCAAGTCCGCAATCGATAGGCCCGCCTCGCCCATGCTACGCAGAAAGAACTCCCGCCGTGCTCGGCAAACCCGACGCTCGCGTGAGCCTCCCAGAACCCTCGGGGGCGCTACTCGCCACTTCTCCGCGGTCTCGTCGAGGATTACGCTCCAGTCTCTCCGTGTTGCCGTCGGCATAGACTGCTCCGCTGCACGCCAGACGGTTTCCACAAACACTCCGTTCCCCAGCACCCGTTCATCGGCGGCCTCACGGTCCTCGGGCCTGCGCCGAAGCACCTCCGCCACCCCTCCCGCGCTGCGAACAAGGCCCCCGCCGGAAAGGTCGTCGCGCCGTCCTTGGTTCCATCCCGCCGACACGAACTCCCGGTAGCGCGCAAGCGCCTCCGGCTTTCGCCGGCCGAACCGCTCCAACACCTCGTCCACTTCCTGCCAGTCGGCCTTTCTCCTGCCCACCAGCGCGGCGTGCCCACTCCAGGGGTAGCGGTTCAGTTCGTCTACCGAGTGAACCAACCGCGCGCGCACCGGGTTGAGTGCGACATACCGGACGAGTTCCAGAAAGTGTGGCTCTTCTTCCACCACCACGCTCTTGTAACGATTCTGGAAGAGGTGCCCCGACCGACCGTACCGCAGGTTGAACCGCACCGCATGGCTCGTCATCAGGCGCCGCATGAGCCAAGCAAGCCCCCGTTCTCCGGGTTTGAGCACGAGGTGAAAGTGATTCGACAGCAGGCACCACGCATACAACATGGCGCCCCCTGCGGGCACCAACTCGCCCAACCGTTCGACAAACGTCTCCCGATCCCGATCGTCGCGAAAGATGTCGGTGCGTTCAATCCCGCGGGCCATCACATGATACAAGAGGCCTGGGATGTCCAGTCGCGGTTGCCTCGGCATGGCAGCCACGCCTACCGCGCGTGCGACAGACCGTCAACCCAATAAAGCACGAAAAGCACGGACGTCCCCTCCGTTTCAGAGGCCCTGCGCTACCAGCTCACCGAGCTGGAGCGCATCGAGCGCATGCTGCTGCGGCGGCTCTCCGGCGAACTCTTCCGCACCGCTTCCCCAGCGAAGGACGAGGAGGAGGAGGAGGACGACGATGAATGACGACCTGGAGCAGCTCTTGCAGACACTGCACCTCAAACGCATCCGTGAGGTGCTCGATCGGGAACTGGAGCGGGCGACCCGGGACCAGACCAGCTACTCGGAGCTGCTCGCCCGGCTGTTTCGCGAAGAGTCCCTCTA
>JAXMKZ010000002.1 GCA_034370385.1 Coriobacteriia bacterium | reverse complement strand
GACATCGTGGACACATCGCAACGTCCGATGGCCTGATAGTTCTTGGTCGGATCGAGGGTGAGGTGCCTAAGCATCTCACCCTCTTCCGTCAGGATCCGGACGTCGAGATCGGCCACGAGCATGATGACCGACTTGTGTCGGTGGATTCGTCCCACGCCGATGTGATGCAGCTTGCCTTTGTGGCGTAAGGTGACCGCTCCTCCTCCGTCGATGCGGTCTCTGCGCACCCTCGTGCCCTTTGGTATGTCGAAGAGCGGTGCCGCCGGCCGGGCCTTGTCGCGTGAGTCGAAGGCGGCTTTCGGTGTGAGACGGCCCCTGGCCCGATGCGGGCGAACCTCGTTGTAGTAGGCGACGAAGGTGTCGATCTGCATCTGCAGCTCAGTGACGTCGGCAGCAGCCGCCTGCTTGCTCAGATAACCCTTGAGCGTCTGGTGAAACCGCTCGATCTTGCCGCAGGTTTGCGGATGGTAGGGCCTCGAGTGGTGATAGGCGATGCCGCGTGCGAGCAGTTCGGTCTCGACCACGTTTGCACCGCCACGGTGCCACGCGGTGTAGACGCACCCGTTGTCAGTGAGCAGGGATGCCGGATATCCCCACAGGTCAGCGGCCTGCTCGAAGACGCGCAACACGTCGGGTGCGCGCACGACCCGTATCGCCTGACTCGCCACGATCAGGCGAGAGTGGTCGTCTAGGAAGTTCAAGATGTCGACTTGCGAACCACAGGCGAGCTTCCAGTGCGTCACGTCCGACTGCCACCGTTCGTTCGGGAGCGAGGCCTCGAAGCGGATCCACGAACTTCTGGGACGCTTGTGCGATTGCGGCGTCACGAACCCTCGCCGCTTCAAGATCCTCCAGATCGTGGACACGGACGGGACCCGGTCGAGCCCCGCCTCGCTCAGGTGGAAGTGGATGGTGAGCGCACCGGCATCAAAGCCAGTTGAGGTGAGCTCTGTTCTGAGCGCCACGATGCGCTCCTCGACATCGGCAGGGGTGCGATGGGGGACACGGCCTGGCGCTCGGGAGCGAGGAGCGAGTGCCTCGTAGCCGCCCTCGCGATACCGGGAGATGACCTTGGCTACCCAACTTTTCGACACCCCGTGGGCACGAGCCACCTCCCGGTAGCTCCGTCCCTCGACGAGCACGGCCTCGACGACATAGCGAGCCAGATCCACCGCAGACACCCCTTCCGTAGGTGTCCACGATGTTCCGACACATCTGTCCACGATGTGGTGAACTCACACA
>JAXMKZ010000001.1 GCA_034370385.1 Coriobacteriia bacterium | reverse complement strand
CTCGCACCGCATCCGCTCGGCCGCGACGCTGCTTTGACCCGGGTTGCGACCGTCCGCCGGCTCCGCCGCGACTGACTTGTCATTCCTCGCAACGAAATCCGTCGTGCGCGCCTGGAGTCCTTCGGGGGTGTGCACTCGGATGCATCATCGGGTGAGGTCTCGGTGCGCGTCTTTCGCGATCAGCGACCGCTCGGATGACCTGCGGGCGCCACGCTAACAAGCGCTTCCAGCCGACTTCGCCAGTCCTCGGCTACCATGTCAGTCAGCGGGCGCGGCTGAAGCGCCGCACGTTAGGGCGAGCAAGGGGAGCCATGCGACACGTGATAGTTGCGCTCTGTATCGTCGCTGGGCTGGTGCTGAGTGGCTGTGCGGCCCACGATGCAACTACTGCCGATGGCGTCATCTTCGGCTCGTCCAAAGGATTTCGGTCTCTCGAATCATCGGTCGGCGCTCCGATGAGCATTGCTGCGGACTGGAGCGATTTTGGTGGGTGCGAGCACTCCTTGTCGGCGCGCTCCAAGGAGTTCGCAAGTCACCTGATCATTTCGCGCATGGAACAACCGTCAAGCGACTTCGCATCACGAATCGATAGTGAGACGCAGCGCCCACGATCGAAGCAGGTCGCGGTCTTCGGGCCAATCGCGACGCGCCTCTTCGGTCAGGATGCGGTCGCGGTCTCGTTGTCCGGTCCCAAGTACTCACGCATCATGATCGCCTCAGAGCACTGGTGGGTAACGGTGGGGCGCCAAGCGCCCTTCGATGCCGCTTGGGCAAGGTCGGTGAGCGCGATGCTCAGTCGAGATGGCCGGGGTCCCGAAGTGCCAGCGCCGGAGTAATCGCGGCAGGCCGCCCTAACAAGCGCTTCCAGCCGACTCACGCACGCGCTAGGCTGACATGAAGCCGCTCGTTCGCGGCTGAAGCGCAACAACGTTAGCGTGAGCGGGGCTGCAAGCCGAGCAAGGAAGCAGTATGCGGCTTCATCGCGGCTCGTCGATTCGTCTTGACCTGCGATCGCGTTCGACCGGCGCGCGACATCCATCCGCTCGTGCGCGCGATGCGACTCCTCGCACCGCATCCGCTCGGCCGCGACGCTGCTTTGACCCGGGTTGCGACCGTCCGCCGGCTCCGCCGCGACTGA